>CBDUFA010000166.1:0-4468 GCA_965366295.1 uncultured Hyphobacterium sp. | reverse complement strand
CACTTTCACCGCACCGGCGGCAAACTCGACGGCATTCTCGATCAGATTGCCCAGCCCGTAGAGAAATTCCGGCTGGCGCGCGACCAGCGGTTCCGGCCCGTCACCATCCATGTCGATGGTGATGGACGCGCCGAGCCCGCGCACCGGGCCGCAAATCTCGTCGAGCGCATCGCGGAAGCCGATCCGGTCATGCATCTTGTCGCGTGCCTCGCGCTGGGCGCCGAGGCGCTTGAGGATGTCGCGGCAGCGCATGGCCTGGGACAGGAGCAGCTCGGCATCCTCCTTGATCGCGGGCTCGGTGGCTTCGCGCGCCAGCTCCTTCGCGGTGAGCTGGATCGTGGCCAGCGGCGTGCCGAGTTCATGCGCCGCAGCGGCCGCCAGCGAGCCGACGGCAGAGAGTTTCTGCTCGCGCGAGAGGATTGCCTGCGTGGCGGCGAGAGCGGCGCCCATGCGCTTGGCCTCGCGCCCGATGCGCCAGGCATAGGCGGCGGTGAAAGCCACGGCGATGACAAAGGCGACGCCGAGGCCGGCGACATAGAGCGGCGGCAGGTGAAGCGTGTCGCCGCCAACCCAGGGCAGGGGCAGGGAAAACAGTGCCATCGCCCCCATCCCTGCCAGGCCGATCGCGGCAATGCCCAGCGAAAAGCGGGGCGGAAGCGCGGCCACGCCGATGGTCACCGGGGCCACCATCATCACCACGAAGGGGTTGTGGAGCCCGCCGGTGAGCAGCAGGAGCAGGGTGAGCTGCAGCACATCGAAGCCGAGCTGGACAAAGGCTTCGTGGTGCGAGGTCAGCTTCTGGATGTCGCGCGTGATGATCAGGCCGATATTGAGCACGGCGCTGGCCGCCACGACGCTGGCGCACAGGGCGAGCGGCAGTTCGAAACCGAGCACGAGGCTGACAAAGAGAAGCGTCGCGGCCTGTCCGAAAACCGCCATCCAGCGCAGCACGATCAGCGTGCGCAGGCGGACACGGCCAAAGAAGGGCGCCACGCCGGGCGGCGGTGCATCCTGGGTGAGGTCATAGGTGTTCGGCATGGGCCAAGCTATATCCGCATCCGCCCGGCTGTGGCCAGACGGATTACACTTCGCTGCATTGCACAATTTCCGGTTCGGGTTCATCTTCCCGTCCCCGCCAACGAGGAGTCGTCAGTGAGTCAGCGTTCCGGCTTTCCCATGTGGTTGATCCCGCTGCTCGCGGGAATCGGCGCACTGGTCCTGGTATTCGGCATTCTCGTGGTGATGGAAGGCGGCGGTTCGCGCCCCGCGCAAGCCGGTGAGGTGACCTCGTCGGGCCGGGCCGATATCGGCGGCCCCTTCACCCTGGTCGACCAGACCGGCCGGACCGTGACCGAGGCGGATTTCCGCGGCCGGCCGATGCTGATCTATTTCGGCTTCACCTATTGCCCGGATATCTGTCCGTTCTCGCTGCAGATCATGGCGCAGGCCCTCGACCAGTTGCCGGAGGACCAGCGCGCCGAGATCCAGCCCATCCTGATCACCGTCGATCCCGAGCGCGACACGCCCGAACAGCTCGCCCAGTATGTCGCCAGCCCGGCTTTTCCGGACCATCTCGTTGGCCTGACCGGCACGCCGGAGCAGATTGCCGCCGTGGCCGCGGAATACCGGGTGATCTATCGCCGCGCGCAGGAAGAGGGCGCGCCGGACGATGCCTATACGATGGACCACACCTCGCTGATCTACCTGATGGACCGCGAAGGTGAATTCCACAGCGTCTATGCCCATGGCACGCCGCCGGCCCAGCTGGCGCAAGGGCTACAAGACTTCCTTGAGGAAAATCCGCGATAGTCTCGCGGAAGCAAAGGATAATCCCATGCTCTACAGCATGATCGAGCTCTCCCGGCTGGCCATGACGCCCTGGCGCGCCGCCGCCAATGCGACCCGCCGGTCGCTGCGCGCGCCGTGGAACCCGATGGGCGACACGCTGGCCGGGCGTGCCACGGCCGCCGCGGCCGATCTGTTCGAATCGGTGACCCGCAAATATGGCAAGCCCGACTGGGAACTGCCAGAAACCGAGATCGACGGAAAGCCGGTTGCAGTGACACCGGAAACGGTGTGGTCCTCGCCCTGGTGCAACCTGGTCCATTTCAAGCGTGACGGCGCGCCGGCCGGTCAGCCGAAAGTGCTGTTCGTGGCCCCGATGTCGGGCCATTTCGCGACGCTGTTGCGCGGCACGGTGAGCACCTTCCTGCCCGATTCCGAAGTCTACATCACCGACTGGGTGGACGCGGCCATGGTGCCGGTCAATGAAGGCCGGTTCGACCTCAATGACTATATCGACCATGTCGCCGACATGATTCGGGCCATTGGCGAGGGCGTGCATGTGGTGGCCGTGTGCCAGCCGGGGCCGCCGACCCTGGCGGCGATTTCGCTGATGGCGGAAGACGAGGACCCGTTACGTCCGGCCTCGATGACCTTCATGGGGTCCCCGATCGACGCCCGCCTGTCACCGACCGTCCCCAACAAGCTGGCCGAGGACAAGCCCTATGAATGGTTCGAGGGCAATGTGATCCATACCGTGCCGGCCCCCTATCCGGGCGCGCTTCGCCGGGTTTATCCGGGCTTCCTGCAATTGTCCGGCTTCATGCAGATGAACTGGGAACGCCATGTCGATGCGCACTGGCAGTTCTTCAATCACCTGGTCGATGGCGACGGGGACAGCGCGGAAAAGCACCGCTCCTTCTATGATGAATATCTCGCCGTGATGGACTTGTCGGAGGAATTCTACCTCCAGACCATCAAGGACGTGTTCCAGGAACACAAGCTGGCGCGCGGCGTACTGGAACATCGCGGGCGTCTGGTGAATCCCGGCGCGATCACCGACATCGCCCTGCTCACGGTCGAAGGCGAGAATGACGATATTTCCGGCATCGGCCAGACCCAGGCCGCGCACGATCTGTGCCGGAATATTCCCGATGCCAAGCGCCTCGACTGGGTGCAGCCCAAGGTCGGTCATTACGGCGTCTTCAATGGCAGCCGGTTCGAGAAGGAAATCGCGCCGCGCATGAAGCAATTCATGCGCGATCACGCCCGCTGATCAGCGCCGCGGCGCCAGCCATGCAAAGACCAGCCCGCCGACCGCGCCGCCCAGCCCGATCATGGCGAGTCCCCAGAGATCGCGGCCCGAGGCGATCGGCGTGATCGTCGATCCGAGGACGGTCTGGTAGAAAATCTCGATGGCGTGGATCATCACCATGATCATGACATAGCCGGACAGGGCATAGCCGAAGGTGCGCAGCCCGCCGATGCGCCGCGACACCAGGGCGGCGACCGGAAAGGCGATGGCATAGCCGATGGCCGACAGGGCGGTCAGTGTCGGGGCAAAACCCGCAAGGTCGGTCCAGGTGGCTTCGGCGCGGACCGCCAGCGGCATGCGCGCACCGGCATTGGCCAGGTAATGCAGGATCACCTGGGTGGACAGGATAGTGGTCAAAAGCCCACCCGTCAGGACCGCGGCGATGTAGGGGAGCAAGGTGCGTTTGAGTCCGGCCATGTTCAAATCCGCTCCGTGCGCTATCTTCGGTCACAGTCTAACCCAAGCGGATAGAGGTGCCAGCATGCGTTTTCTCACCGGGATTCTTCTTGTCCTGCTTCCCGCCACGGCCATGGCGCAGGAGCGCCTGGAGAACACGGCGTTCGATGGCGAGATCGAGGCTGTGGCGACCGGGCTGGTGCATCCCTGGTCGCTGGCCTTCCTGCCTGATGGCGACATGCTGGTCACGGAACGCGGCGGCCGTTTGCGCCTGATCGACGAGACCGGGCTGGTGCCGGAACCGGTCTCCGGGGCGCCGGAGCCCTATGTCGCCGGCCAGGGCGGCATGCTCGACGTGGTGCTACACCCGGATTTCGCGACCAATGGCTGGATCTACCTGACCTATGCGACCGGCAACCGCCAGGCCAACCGGCTGGCGATCGCGCGCGGGCGATACGCCGACGGCGCGCTGAGCGATGTCGAGACGATTTTCGAGGCCAATATCAGCAAGGCCACCGATGCCCATTATGCGGGCCGGATGACGTTCCTGCCGGATGGCACCTTCATCGTGACGATCGGCGAGGGGTTCGATTACCGCGAGGAAGCCCAGAACCCGTCCAACCATCTCGGCACCACGGTGCGGCTGAATGATGACGGGTCGATCCCGGCTGACAATCCGCAGGTCGAAAATGGCGCGCCGGGGGTCTATTCCTGGGGGCACCGCAATCCGCAAGCCATCCTGTATGACGCGCAATCCGGCCGGATCATCTCGCACGAGCACGGGCCGCGGGGCGGCGACGAGATCAATATCATCGAGCCGGGCGTCAATTATGGCTGGCCGATCGCGACCTTCGGCATTGATTATTCCGGGGCCATCATCAGCCCTTACGAAACCTATCCCGGCATGCGCGATCCGATCCTGGCCTGGACTCCGTCGATCGCGCCAGCGGGGATGACGCTCTATCGCGGCGAAAT
>CBDUFA010000165.1:0-4484 GCA_965366295.1 uncultured Hyphobacterium sp. | reverse complement strand
AGGAACGCCTAACCCAAAAAGCCCGTGCCCCCGTCAAGAAGAACCTCAATGACGATTTTCCATTGCGCGCGTTCATTCTGTGCGGTGATTGCAAGCGGCCCATGACGGCCTGCTGGTCAAAGAGCAAGACGGGAAAGAAGCATCCTTACTATCAGTGCTACAACAAGGACTGCACTGCCCGGCCAAGATCGATCCGGCGCGATGTTGTCGAGAAGGATTTTGAAGTCTTGGTGCGCAGCCTTGTTCCGAGCAAGGGCCTTATCACCATCGCCCGAAAAATGTTCAAGACGATCTGGGAACACCGGATCAGCCAGGTTGCCAGCACAGCTGACGCACTAAATGCGCAAGCAGCTGAACTGGATAAACAAATCACAAGCTATCTGGACCGCATTCTCGATGCTTCCAGCCCGACGGTCATCAAAGCCTATGAGCAACGCATCAGTACTCTGGAGGCTGACAAAGCCGCCCTGCTGGAAACAGCGGCACAAAACACCCAAAAACCCAAATCATTTGAAGAGGCTTTTCAAACCCCGATGGCGTTTCTCGCAAACCCTTGGAAACTCTGGGCTTCCGGCGAGTTAAAGCAGCGCAGAATGCTCATGAAAATGGCGTTCTCCTCTCAGCCCGAATACGTGAGGGGAAAAGGATTTCAAACTCCAAATCTAGCCTTACCTTTCAAGGCTTTAGGAGATGTCTGCATGGGAAAATGTGAAATGGCGCACCCAAGAGGATTCGAACCTCTGACCTCTGCCTTCGGAGGGCAGCGCTCTATCCAGCTGAGCTATGGGTGCGTTGGCGGCAGTGAATAGCCGCTCTGGTTCGCGGGCGCAATGCCCCTAACGCCGTCCCGACATCGCCTCGGCGCGCAAGGCCAGCTTGAGCAGGAGGTCGCCGGCGATCAGCTCGGCGGGCGCCCCGCCCCGCTTCATCGCGCGCTCGGCATCGAAGGCGGCCTGGCGCGCCTGGTCGAGGGCCCGGTCGGCCCATAACGAGGTCTGCCGCTTGAAGGCGTCGGCCTGCGGCCCGAAGCGAGGTGCGCCCAGCCGCATGGCGGCATCCGGCCCGCCAATCCTGGCTTCGGCGATCTGGTCGATGCGCCGCTGGATGGCGCGGACCAGTCCGACACCGCTGGCACCGCCCGCCATGGCCCGGTGCCATCCGCCATCGGCATCTTTCACACCGCCCGACATGGCGGCATCGACCACACGGTCGAGTGCGCCCTCGCCACCCGCCGCGGCACTGGCCTCGATATCGGCGAGCGTGACGGCGTCCTCGCCCTCGGCGCGCACATCCTTCGGACCCTTGTAGAGAATCAGCTTGTCGATCTCGGAGCGCGCCACGCCCCGGTCGCCCTCGATCAGGGGCAGGAAACGCGCCCGGGCTTCATGGTCGAGTTTCAGCCCTTCGGCGGCCAATGCCTCGTCAACAAAGTCCGCCAGATTGCGTCCGGTCTCCGCATAGCAAGGCGCGGCAAGCGCCGTCTTGGCAGGTTCGAAAGTCTTGCGCAGCTTGCCCGCCGGCTTCAGGTCGCCGGCTTCCACCACCAGCCAGGCTTCGGCGGCGGCATTGCCGGCTTCGAAATCCTTGAGCCATTCGGCGATGGCCGCACCACCCGTCTCGTTGGAGATCTGGACGCGGACCAGCCGGTCACCGCCCATCATGGAGAGCGCCGCCATATTGTCGGCGAGTGAGGCCGAGTCGGCCTTCAGATCGTCTTCGGTCAGCTTGGTGACATTGAACGGGTCGTCCGGGTCGTCCACCAGCGCCTTGCACAGCGCATTGGCGCGTTCCCGGACAAGGCCACGGTCCGGGCCATAGATCAGCCAGGCTGTGAGATTGCGGTCCGGCTCGGCCAGTCGGGCCGCAACGTCGCGCGCGGTCGCCTTCACCGGCTTTCGCGGTTGATGTGCCGCGCAACGCGCAGGGCAATGCGGTCAGCCGCTTCGCGGGCGGCCCGTTCCTCGGCATCGCGCCGCGCACTGATGGCGGCATAGGGTTGCAGCGGAATATCGTAGGTCGCCTCGGTTCTCACCGTCTCGGTCAGGACCGGTGTGCCGGTGCCGCTGTCAATCAGCGAAAAGTCGACGCTCAACATCAGCGCCGAGCGGGTGGCAACATCGTCGGCGCCCACGCCGAGACCCGACGTGTTCACATCGGTTTCCGCCACCAGGCGATAGCGCCCGCCCGCAGGCGTGCCGAACCGGTCATTCAGCGCCTCGCCCAGCATCTGGTCGATACGTTCCTGTCCGTCGACCGCCACACTGATCCCGCGCATCTGGCTGACCTGCTGGGGTGCCGCGTAGCGCGGCTGGAAGGCGCAGGCCGACAGGCCGAGCGCCGACGCGGTCAGGAATGCGAGGATTGCCGTGCGTTTCATGTTCAGCCCGCCACAATGTTGACGATCCGGTCCGGGACCACGATCACTTTGCGCACATTAAGCCCTTCCAGCGAACGCGCCACCCCCGGATCGGCCAGCGCGGTCTTTTCGGCTTCGTCCTTGTCGCAGCCCTTGGGCAGTTCGATCTCGGCCCGCCGC
This sequence comes from uncultured Hyphobacterium sp., assembly GCA_965366295.1. Lineage (GTDB taxonomy): Bacteria > Pseudomonadota > Alphaproteobacteria > Caulobacterales > Maricaulaceae > Hyphobacterium. The sequence goes on along the minus strand of CBDUFA010000165.1, from coordinate 1,948 downwards.
TTGCCATTCACCGGCACGGCGATGGTGACCGTATTGTCCACCAGCAGCGAAGTATCCGCCGTCGGCCAGGGCGTCGTCGCGGCCAGGCCGTCGCGTCCGAGGCGTTGCCAGCATTCCTCGGCGAGGTGCGGCATGAAGGGCGAGATCAGCTGCGACAGCAGGCCCAGGGCTTCGCCCTGTGCGGCCTTGTCGGCATCATTGGCGGGTTCGAACTTGCGCAGCGCATTGACGAAGTCATGCACCTTGGCCACCGCCGAGTTGAAGCGGAATCCCTCGATGGCCTCGGTCACGTCACGTACCGAGCGGTGCGCGGTCTTCCGCAACTCCAGGCCCGCCGCGCTGACATCCGACAGGCCAGCCCCGCTGCCAGCCTCATAGGCATCGACGACCGACCAGAGCCGCTGGATGAAACGCCAGACGCCATCAACGCCGCCATCCGTGTATTCGACATCGCGCTCGGGCGGCGAGTCGGACAGCACAAACCAGCGGGCCGCGTCGGCGCCGAACGTGTCGATGAAGTCATCGAGATCGACGACATTCTTCTTCGACTTCGACATTTTCTCGATCTGGCCGACCTTGACCGGGTGTCCGGTCGCGATCTCGACCAGCTGGCCGTCACGCTCTTCCACCTCGGTTGGCGCGAGCCAGCGATTGTCATCCGACTTGTAGGTCTCGTGCGTGACCATGCCCTGGGTGAACAGGCCGGCAAACGGCTCGCCGGACGGCAAATTGATCAGGCCGCAATCATGCAGGGCCCGCGTGAAGAAGCGCGCATAGAGCAGGTGCAAAATGGCATGCTCGATACCGCCGACATACTGGTCGACCGGCATCCAGCGCTCGGCTTCGGCCGGTTCGAACGGCTTGTCCGCCGGCCAGGGCGAGGTGAAGCGCAGGAAATACCAGGACGAGCAGACAAAAGTGTCCAGCGTGTCGGTTTCCCGCTTTGCCGCACCGCCACATTCCGGGCAGTCAACCAAACGCCAGCCCTCATGCCGGTCCAGCGGATTGCCGGGCGTGTCGAAGGTGACATCGCGCGGCAATTCCACCGGCAACTGGTCGGCGGGAACCGGCACCACGCCACAGCGCTCGCAATGGATGATCGGGATCGGACATCCCCAATAGCGCTGGCGGGAGACCAGCCAGTCGCGCAGCCGGTAGGTGGTCGCGCCTTCGCCAAGGCGGCGCTTTTCCAGCTCCTCGATGGCGCGCTCGATCGCATCCGTCGTCGACAGACCGTCAAGGAAGCGCGAATTGTAGATCGTGCCCGGCCCGGTATAGGCTTCATCCTCGATCACATGCGAGGCGGCGTCTGCATCCGGCGGCAGAACGACGGGCGTGACCGGCAGATCGTATTTGCGGGCGAAATCCAGGTCGCGCTGGTCGCCGGCCGGTGATCCGAAAATCGCCCCTGTGCCATAGGACGACAGCACGAAATTGGCCGACCAGACCGGCAATTCCCAGTCCTTGTCGAACGGGTGCAGCACCTTGATGCCGAGATCGATGCCCTTTTTCGGGGCTTTCTCGATTTCTTCCTCGCTGGTGCCGGACGCGGCGCAATCGCGCGCGAACTTGTCGACCATCGGGTCGTCCGTGCCCAGCTCCCGGGTGATGGAATGGTCCGCGGCCAGCGCCAGGAAGCTGGCGCCGAACAGTGTGTCCGGACGGGTGGTGAAGACGGTGATGCCTTCACAGCCGAAACGTTCCTTGTCCAGCGGGTCGGCGAACGGGAAGGTGACATGCGCACCGCGCGACCGGCCGATCCAGTTGGCCTGCATCAGGCGCACCTTCTCCGGCCAGCGGTCGAGCTGGTCGAGCCCGTCCAGCAGCGCGTCGGAATAATCCGTGATTTTCAGGAAATACTGGTCGAGCTCGCGCTGCACGACCGGCGCGCCAGAGCGCCAGCCCTTGCCGTCGATCACCTGCTCATTGGCCAGCACCGTATTGTCGA
>CBDUFA010000164.1:0-4525 GCA_965366295.1 uncultured Hyphobacterium sp. | reverse complement strand
CCAGCCCTTGCTCGCGAGCTCGTCGATGATCGCAGCCGTGCGGTTGTCGCCAAAGAAAGAGGCGGGCGCGCCGCCCGCCGGAAAATCCAGTGCCATATCCGTTCCACCAGAAGGTGGCGCGCTTTATGGCCAAAGCCTGCCCCGCGCAAGCAAAATCGGTCAGGTCGTGACCGCCGCCCAGTCCAGCCCGAACTTGGCGAGATATTTCTTCAGCCGGTCTGAATCATTGACGGAGGCTTTTTTGGTTCGCGATACCGCAAACAATTCGCGCCCGGCTGCGCTCATGCTGGTGCTGGCACGGCAGGTGCGGATCACATCGGCCAGCTGGACACGGTCGAACCGGTCCATCTCCGCGACCTGTTCCGGTGACAGGGCGGACAGAAGGATATCGCGGTCGGGGTCGGCCTGACCCGCCACCCATTGCCGTTTCAGCCGGTCGATTTCCTCATCCACCATGGCGCTGGTGATACGGCCGCGGGGCGCCAGCGTTTTCAACCGCGCGATCGAGGCGCCAAGATCGCGGAAGTTGCCGGTCCAGTGGCTGGCGGCATCCGTGGCGAAGCGAAGATATTTCAGCCGCGCATCATTGTTGAACACGACCTGGTCCTCGCGGCCGGTCGAGCGCGCCAACTCATAGTCGAGATTGGGCTCGATATCCTCGCGCCGGTCCTTCAGGCCGGGCAAGTGGAAGGTCCACAGATTCAGCCGCGAATAGAGATCGGCCCGGAAGCGGCCTTCGGACACCAGCTTTGCCAGATCCATATTCGCCCCCGCGACCAGCTGGAAGCGGCTTTCAACCTCGGTGTCCGAGCCAACCGGATAGAAGCGTCCCGTCTCGACCGCATGCAGGATCATGGCCTGCTCATCCAGGCCCAGCTCGTCGATCTCGTCGAGAAAGATGATGCCCTTGTTGGCCGCCCGCAACAGGCCGGCCCGGTCTGTGCCCGCGCCGGTGATCGCGCCGCGGCGATGGCCGAACAGGGTCGACAGGGCGCGCTCGCCGCGCAGCGTGGAGCAATTCACCGGAATGAAGGCACCCTGCACCTGGTGGCGTGACCGTTTCAGCTCATAGATGCGGCGCGCCAGTTCCGACTTGCCGGCCCCGGTGGGGCCGACCAGCAGCAAGGGGGCGGTCGAATTGATCGCCACCTGTTCGACGCGCGCGATCATGGCGTTGAAATCGGAGTTGCGGGTGGGAATGCCCGCCTTGAGAAAGGCGGTGCCCTCGTCCCGCTCGGCGTCAAAGCGCTGGGCCAGACGGTCATAGCGCGACAGGTCGAGATCGATGATGGAATAGGAGCCCGGCCCGCCCTTGCGCTTGTCCGGTGGGCCCAGCTGCAACAGGCGCGCCGGGATGTAGCGGGCCTCGGTCAGCAGGAACCAGCAGATCTGGGCGACGTGCGTACCGGTCGTCAGGTGGACGAGGTAGTCCTCCTCATCCTCGTTGAAGGAATAGTCCAGAGCGAGGTCGTGCAAGGCGCCATACACTTCCTGGAAATCCCAGGGATTGTGCGTATCGAGGCGGCGCAGGCTGACCTCGGTCTCGGGCGAGACATGACGGATGTCGGCGGCGATCTGCTCGGCCTGTTTGATCTGGCTGCGGTCGTAGAGAAGCTCGAGACGGTCGACCACCATGTCGTCGAACTGGCAGAGCGCGACGCTGGGGCGCCAGCGTTCCCACCGGCCCGGCCCGCGCCCGCCATCGAGATTGTTTCCGAGGAAACCGAATATAACTCGCCGTTTCATTGCGCGAAAAATATATAAATAGCGAAAAATGTATATGCTTTGGCGGTAACCAAACGGCCTTAATGAATATAACACATTGAAATATAACAATATTAAAATTTCTGCGATTTCCGTTTTCCGGTCACAGAGCTTGCGTCACTGTTGCTGTGTTGAATCAAAGGACAAGAGAAATGGCGAACAAATCCGTGTTTGCAGCAAGTGTGGGCCGCCTGCCCGTGCGTATCGATGGCAAGTCGCCGGATGCGGACAAAAGCGCAAGGCCTTCAGCCAAGCGTGCGGGCAGATGGGGGTGAGGGCAATTCGGCTCTCACCCCCATAGGCGGCCATTCAGGTCGAAACCGGAAGAGAAAGACCGATGGAACAGAATTTTGATGTGATGACCCCTGACGGCGCAGCGCCGATCAAGATGTGGACGCGCGGCGTTCCGGTCGAGGATGGCGCCCGCCGCCAGCTCGCCAACACCGCTTCGATGCCGTTTATCTTCAAGCATCTCGCGGTGATGCCTGACGTCCATTACGGGCTCGGCTCGACCGTGGGTAGCGTGATCCCGACCAGGAATGCGATTATTCCGGCCGCCGTCGGCGTGGATATCGGTTGCGGGATGATGGCGGTAAAAACGTCGATGACGTCGCATGACCTGCCGGATTCGCTGTCCGAACTCCGCTCGGCGATCGAGGCCGCCGTGCCGCATGGCCGGACGGCTACGCGCGGGCGCCGTGACAAGGGAGCCTGGGGCAATGCGCCGGATGCCGCCACCGCAGCCTGGAATGGCCTTGTGAGCGGGTTCGAGCGGATTACCGACAAACATCCGAAGCTGAAGAACACCAACAACCTCAACCATCTGGGGACGCTGGGCACCGGAAACCATTTCATCGAGGTCTGCCTGGATGAAGCGGATACGGTTTGGTTCATGCTGCATTCCGGATCCCGCGGCGTTGGCAATGCGATCGGCCGCCATTTCATCGAGCTCGCCAAGCGCGACATGGAGAAATGGTTCATCAACCTGCCGGACAAGGATCTGTCCTACTTCGCGGAAGGCACCGAGCACTTTGACGATTATGTCGAAGCGGTCGAATGGGCCCAGGCCTTTGCCTTCGAGAACCGCAAGGTGATGATGCAGAATGTCGTGAAGGCGGCCCGCAAGACGCTGGGTCTCGATTTCGAGGCCGAGCTGGAGGCGGTGAATTGTCACCACAACTATGTGACGCGCGAAAACCATTTCGGCGAGAATATTCTCGTCACCCGGAAAGGCGCCGTGCGTGCGGCGAAGGGCGTGCTGGGCATTATTCCCGGCTCGATGGGCGCGCGATCCTACATTGTGCGCGGGCTCGGTAATGCCGAGAGTTTCTGCTCGTGTTCGCACGGGGCCGGGCGTGTGATGTCCCGGACCGAAGCCAAGCGGCGCTACACGGTGGACGATCACATCGCGGCCACCGAAGGTGTGGAATGCCGCAAGGATGCCGGTGTGATTGACGAAACGCCGGCGGCTTACAAGCCGATCGATGCGGTGATGGAGGCGCAGAAGGATCTCGTCGAGATCGTTCATACGCTTCGTCAGGTCGTGTGTGTGAAGGGGTAGTCATGATCCGTATAGATGGCCGAACCGGAGAGGGCGGAGGGCAGATATTGCGCTCCGCTCTCACCCTGTCTGCCGTGACGGGACAGGCCTTCACCATCGATCATATCCGCGCGGGCCGGTCCCGACCGGGCCTGATGCGCCAGCACCTGACCTGTGTGAAAGCCGCTGCCGAGGTATGCGGTGCCAGGGTCGAAGGCGCCGAGGCCGGTTCGACGAAAGTGGTGTTCCGTCCGGGCGAGATCCGGTCCGGCAAGTATGTCGCCGAGATCGGAACGGCGGGCGGAACCGGCCTGGTCTTCCAGACCCTGTTGCCGATCTTGCTTATGGCGGATGCGGAATCCTCGCTGGTGATCCGCGGCGGCACCCATGCCAAGGCGGCCCCGCCCTTCGATTTCCTGAAATCCTGCTTCCTGCCGGCTATTGCCGGTAGCGGTGTCGATGTGACGCTGGAGCTGGGGAGTCCCGGTTTCTATCCGGCGGGCGGCGGCGAAATCCGCGCCCAAATCTGCCCGTCCGATCTCGATACGCGGCTGACCTTGCTGGATCGCGGCGAACTGCGCCGTGTGCGTATCCTGGCAGCCGTCTCCAATTTGTCGAAGAAGATCGCTGAGCGTGAGGTGAAGGCCTTTCGCGCTGAAATCGGGATCGAGGATGGCGATGTTGCGATCGAGAGCTGGGTGTCGCCCGGTCCCGGAAATGTCGTTCTGGCCTTTGCCGAGTTCGAGCATCACACCGAGGTTTTCTCCGCGTTTGGCGAATATGGCGTGAAGGCCGAAACCGTGGGGCGGAGGCTGGGCATTGTCGTACGAGATTATCTCAATTCATCGGCGCTGGCAGGTGAACACCTTGCTGACCAATTGTTATTGCCCATGGCGCTCGGCTCGGGTGGCACGTTTACCGCGGAAGTGCTGTCAGAGCATTTCAGGACCAATGCCGAGACCATCCGCGCCTTTCTGGATGTTGAATTCGAGACCGAATTGCTGCCGGACGGTGCTCACAGGGTCTGCGTGGCATAGGTGCCGAGTTGTGCCCCGGGCCAGCCTTGCTAGTCTTGTTGTCCAGCAGGGGAGGCGGGGATGATGGCACAATCATGGATACGGGCCGGCCTGGCGGGCGCCATGATGCTCGGCCTGGCCGCGTGTGGCGGCGGGAGTGAGACGCCTGCGCCAGAGGAGACGGCGCAGCTCGAAACGCCGGACG
>CBDUFA010000163.1:0-4527 GCA_965366295.1 uncultured Hyphobacterium sp. | reverse complement strand
GCCCGTCGCCACCCCGGCCCCGGCCACGCGGGTCAGGAACGAGCGGCGGTTCAGCTTGGTCTTCTTGGCCATGTCAGTTCTCCCGGGCCGGGATGCGCCGGCCCTGTTTGTCAGCAGCGGTCACCGCGGCCGATCGGGTCGGCATAGGTGCCGGTATCACTGTCGGTGCAACGGCGGCGTCCGCGGCCATTCCCGACCGGGTCGGCGTATGAGCCGGTATCGCTGTCCGTGATGCCCGAGCGGCGTCCGCCACGGCCATTGCCAACGGGGTCTGCATAGGAGCCGGTGTCGCGATCGGTCACGCCGGTACGGCGGCTGCCGCGTCCGTTTCCGACCGGGTCGGCATAAGTGCCGGTATCGCTGTCGGTGACGCCGGAACGGCGTCCGCCGCGGCCACCCCCGACCGGGTCGGCATAGGTGCCGGTGTCACTGTCGGTCACGCCGGTGCGGCGCGTGCTGCGGCCGTAGCCGACACGGTCGGCATTGCGGCCGCTATCGCTATCGGTCACGCCGGTGCGGCCATAGCCGACACGGTCGGCATAGCTGCCCGTGTCGCTGTCGGTCCGTCCAGTATAATTCTGGGCGAGTGCGCTGCCGGTAATTGTACCCGCCGCGCCGGCTGCCACGCTGGCGCCTGCCACGCGCGTCAGGAATGAGCGGCGGCTGAGCTTGCCTTTTCTGGCCATGGATAGGCCTCCCCTAGTCTTGTGCCATCCGGCACGAAGCCGGGTCCCTCGCGGACCGATGTTAGGCAGGGGGTGTGTGCCGCGTCAAACGGCTTCCGGTAGAAAAATCAAGGAAAAGCGCGAATTCGCTAGAATATTTGCGGGAATGAAAATCATTCGCGAAATAAATGCGAACCAATCTCAAATAAAGCGATCAGGCAAAGAAAAACGCCGGCTGCCCGAAGGCAACCGGCGTCTCGCATTGAATCGGTCTGGACCGGACTAGCCGCCGCGGCCACGACCCACCGGGTCGGAGCAGCCGCCGCTGTCGCTGTCGGTGTAGCCCGAATTGCCGCGGCCATGACCGCCGGCATCGGCGCAAGCACCGCTGTCGCTGTCCGTGTAGCCGGTATAACCCGTACCGCGGCCAGCGCGGTCGGCATAGGACCCGCTGTCATTGTCCGTGATGCCCGTACGGCCCTGGCCGGCCGGGTCTGCATTGCCACCGCTGTCAGCGTCCGTGCGACCGCGGATAACGGCTGCGCCGGCAACAGCGCCGACGGCGCCGGTGATGGCGACACCACCTGCCACGCGCGTCAGGAACGAGCGGCGGCTGAGTTTACCTTTTTTGGCCATGAAGAGGCCTCCCCTTGAACTGTTTCAACACTTGTCTGTCCCCCGCACGGGTACAATCGGGCAGAAGCTAGTCGCGGGAATCACGAACAGTCAAATGAAAACAGTGTTTCAGAGGCTTAGTGATAATCATTCTCACAAAAAAGCGCCTCCTGGTTGAAAATTGACTGTAGTTGAGAGGCAATCGCATCAAATCAGTATTTGATTGATATTCATTCGCAGAAAGCGGGGCGTTCGCGGGCTGGGCGGCGTTATGAAAACCGGGCTAGTGTTCGGGTAATGGCTCAGACGATTCGCATTCTCGGCATCGACCCCGGTCTCCGGCATACCGGATGGGGGATCATCGCGCTCTCGGGCACGCGGCTCAGCCGTGTTGCCGAAGGGCGGATATCGCCGCCCACAGAAGCCGCCCTGTCCGACCGCCTGCTCGAGATCAATCGCCAGCTGGCTGCCGTGATCGCGGAACACCAACCGCACGAGGCGGCCGCCGAGGAAACCTTCATGGCCAGCAATGCCGCCAGCGCGCTCAAGCTCGGCCATGCCCGGGCCGCCGCGCTGCTTGCTCCGGCGCAGGCGGGTTTGCCGGTCGCGGAATATGCCGCGCGCCTGGTCAAGAAGGCCGTGGTCGGAACCGGCCGCGCCGAGAAAACCCAGGTCGAGGCGATGGTCGCCATCCTTTTGCCGGGCTGCAAGGCCACGGCCGATGCCGCCGACGCGCTGGCCGTGGCGATCTGTCATGCCAATCACCGCCAGTCCAACGCCATGGGGAGCGCCGCTTGATCGGGAAATTGCGAGGCCGCGTCGATGCCATCGGCGAAAGCGAGGTCGTGATCGACGTCAACGGGGTCGGCTATCTGGTCGGCATGGGCGGCCAGGCGCTGGCCCGGCTGCACCAGGGCGAAGAGGCCGAGATCCATATCGAGACCCATGTCCGCGAGGACGCTTTCAAGCTCTGGGGTTTCCTGTCCGAGCGCGAGCGCGCCTGGTTTGCGCGCCTGCAGCTTATCCAGGGCGTTGGCGCCAAGGCCGCGCTCGCCGTTCTGGATGCGCTCGGCGCTGACGAGCTGGAAAGCGCCGCTGCGCTGGGCGATGCCTCGGCCTTCGGCAAGGCCAAGGGCGTCGGTCCCAAGCTCGCCGCGCGCCTGGCATCCGAGCTCAAGGACAAGCCGCCGCCTGTCGGCCGCGCCTTCACCCCCGGATTTTCCGTGGCCGCACATGCCGGCCTCGCGTCAAAGACGCCACCAGAAGCGTCATCAACGGCCAATGCCGCACGGGAGGAAACCGTGTCGGCCTTGCTCAATCTTGGCTATGCCGAAACGGATGCGAGGCGCGCCGCTGCCTCGGCAGCCCGCGCCAATCCCGATGCGGCAACCGGAGAACTCATTCGTCTCGCACTCAAGGAGTTATCCAGGTGAGAACCCTTTTTACCGCGGCGCTGCTCGCCGCCACTCCGGCCATCGCATCGGCCGATGTCACCATCCGTTTCATCGCCAATGAAGGTGTGCAGATCACCGACGGCGAGACCGGCGTGCTGATCGATGCGCTGACCTGGAACTCCTATGATGGCACCTACGCTCTGCCGTCGGATGAGGCGCGCGCCGCCATGATCAATGGCGATGCGCCCTATGATGATGTCGTCGCGCTCTTGTTTACCCACATCCATGGCGATCATGCCGATCCGGCTGGCGGTGCCGCGATTCTCAACGCCCGGCCCGACATCACCGTCGCGGCCTCGACCCAGGTCACGGATGCCATCATCAATGGCGAGACTGACCTCGCCGAGGGCGCGCTGGAACGCATCTTCCCTGTCGCGCTCGATGCGGATAATCCCGGCCCCTGGCAACACCCGCTTTTCGATTTCATCGAAGGCGCCTGGGTGTTCCACCGCGAAGGCGTCGACAACATAACCTGGCATGTCGAACTGGACGGCATATCCATCCTCCATCTCGGCGACACCCAACCGCAACTGGCGGATTTCTCGGTCTGGGATGACACCGAGTTCGATGTCATCCTCTATCCCTACTGGTTTGCACAAATGCCCGAGGGCGTGGCTTTCCTCGACTCGCGCCCGGACGCGCGCGCCATCGCTTTCCACATTCCCGCCAACGCCACGCCCCTGACCATCCGCGCCGGGCTGGGCGAACGCGAATACCTGTTCGGCGAGGGCAGCGAAGTGGTGATCGAAACCGAATGACCGACGCCCGCGATATCTCGGCCGATGCGCAACCCGACGACAGCCGCGACAAGGCCTTGCGGCCCCTGTCCTTTGCGGAATTCGTCGGCCAGCCCGCGGCCATCGCGAACCTGAAAGTCTTCGTCGAGGCGGCCCGACGCCGCGAGGAAGCGCTCGACCATGTTCTCCTGTCCGGCCCGCCGGGGCTCGGCAAGACCACGCTGGCGCAGATCGTGGCGCGCGAGCTGGGTGTCAATTTCCGCGCCACCTCCGGCCCGGTGATCGCCAAGGCGGGGGACCTGGCCGCCATCCTGACCAATCTCGAACCGCGCGACGTGCTTTTCATCGACGAGATCCACCGGCTCGCTCCGGCGGTCGAGGAAATCCTCTATCCCGCGATGGAGGATCGCGCGCTAGATATCATCATTGGCGAGGGGCCTGCTGCGCGCAGCGTGCGGATTGACCTGCCGCCCTTTACTCTGGTGGGGGCGACCACGCGGCAAGGCCTGCTGACCACGCCTCTGCGCGACCGGTTCGGCATTCCGGTGCGGTTGAATTTTTACACCCATGACGAGCTGGACCAAGTGGTGTCGCGCGGGGCGCGGCTGCTGGGGTTGGACATTGACGAACAAGGCGCGCGCGAAATTGCGCGCCGTTCGCGCGGGACGCCGCGCGTTGCCGGGCGCTTGCTGCGGCGGGTGCGCGATTTTGCCCATGTGGCGGGCGACGGCACCGTGACGCGGGCGATTGCGGACAATGCGCTGACGCGGCTGGAGATTGACCGGCTGGGTCTGGATGCAATGGATCGGCGCTATCTCACCATGATCGCCACCACTTATAAGGGCGGACCGGTGGGCGTGGAAACGCTGGCCGCTGGCCTGTCCGAACCGCGCGACACGGTGGAAGAGGTGATCGAGCCCTATCTCATCCACCTGGGCCTGTTGGCGCGAACGGCGCGCGGGCGGATGCTGAATGATGGAGGGTGGGAGCATCTGGAAATGCAGCCTCCCAAAAGTGCCACCCCGCAGTCGGGCCTGTTTGATGAGGACGGCGCAA
>CBDUFA010000162.1:0-4537 GCA_965366295.1 uncultured Hyphobacterium sp. | reverse complement strand
TCGGCCGAGGTGCGTGCCGACCTCCTGACGTCCATCGACGCCATCAGCGTCGCCAGCCCATGCACGCTGGCCCACACGCTCTTGGACGCGACGAGCGGGTCCATGTCGCGGAACAGCCGCTTCTCGATGCCCGCGCGGATCATGTCGCAGAGCTGCTTCTCGGCGTGAAAGGCAAAGGAATTCTCGTCGAGCTCGTCATCATCCTTGTGGAAGAAGGAAAAGGCCATGAGGTAATGATTGGGCTCTTCCAGCGCGGTCTCGATATAGACCTTGCCACAGCGCGCGCACAGCACGTGCTCGTCGCCACCTTCTTCGGCGGCTTCGTTCATCCGGCGAATCAGGCGCTCGAAGAACAGTTCGCGCATTTCCGAGAACAGGGCTTCCTTGGAATCGAAATACTTGTAGATCGCAGCCGGCGAGTAATCGATCGCATCGGCAAGCCGGCGCATCGAAATGCCCTGCTCGCCTTCCTTGGTGAAAAGGGTTTCAGCCGCCTCGATAATGGCATCGCGGACCTTAAGACGGCGGCGTTCGGCCGGCGTCATGTCGTCAATGGGGACTTCAGCGTTCATGTAATTCCCAAGAGCCTTTGTTGAGCGCGGTTCTGGTGCCGCTTTTGCGCACCATATAAGGTGCGGTTTCAGGAAACGTCAAAATCCGGCAACAGGATAATCTAATATGAGTGCTTCCGACCCGACCGACTTTCTCCCGGATTTCCCCGAACAGGGAGAGCGCCTATTGCCGCACCACAAGAGTGCGGACGCGCTGTCGCTGCTGGCGCGTCGGCGCTCGACCGCGGCGATCGCCATGCGCGACCCTGGCCCCAGCGAGGACGAGCTCGATACGCTTTTGTCTCTGGCCGCGCGTGTGCCCGATCATGGCAAGCTGGCCCCGTGGCGATTCCTGATTTTCCAGGGTGAGGACCGCGCCCATTTCGGTCAGATCCTTGCGAAGATCTGGGGGCAGGACAATGAAATGGATGCGGCGCGCCAGGAATTGGAGCAGAACCGCTTCACCCGGGCGCCGCTGGTGATCGCGGTCATTTCCAATGTTATCGAGAACCACAAGATACCGGAGTGGGAGCAGATTCTCTCGGCCGGCGCGGTCTGCCAGAACCTGCTTCTGGGCGCCCAAGCCATGGGTTATGCCAGCCAGTGGCTGACCGAATGGTATGCCTATCACCCCTTCGCCAAGGACACGCTGGGCCTGCGGTCCGGCGAACGCGTCGCCGGCTTCATCTTTATCGGGTCAACGGATGACGAACCGGTCGAGCGGGTGCGCCCGGCTGCCGAGATCGGCGTCTGGCGGGGCTAGTCAGCCGCGGCCGCGATAGGGTGCAACGCCCTGGTCTGGAACCCAGACACCGTCCGGCGGCGCACTGGTCTGGAAGAAGATATCGATCGGAATTCCGCCGCGCGGATACCAATAGCCGCCTATTCGCAGCCATTTCGGCGTCAATTCCTTCACCAGGCGCTGCGCGATCATCGTCGTGCAGGCTTCATGGAAGGCGCCATGATTGCGGAAACTGGTGAGGTAGAGCTTGAGCGACTTGGATTCGACGATCCAGTCGCCCGGCACATAATCGATCACGATATGCGCAAAATCGGGCTGACCGGTCACCGGGCAGAGCGACGTGAATTCCGGGCAGGTAAAACGGACCAGGTAATCCGCTTCGCACGGATTGCTGACGCGCTCGAGCACCGCCTCGTCCGGAGACGCCGCCAGCGAACTGTCCCCGCCCAGCAGGTCGAGATTTTCGTATCGTGTGTCGCTCATGACCGCTTCCCTAGTCAGCGCATCACATTATTGCAAGCAGCGCATTCGGGGCATGGTCAGACCGATATTTGCCATGTAAGAGGGCGCCAAATTCAAAAACAACCGCCGGCTGGCGCGGAAATTCGGGAGCTGAGTGATGCGCATTGGTGCACCAAAGGAAATCAAGGTTCGTGAAAACCGGGTCGGCCTGACGCCCGACGGCGCTGCCGAACTGGTCCGGGCCGGTCACGAGGTCGTCGTCGAAAACGATGCCGGCGCGAATATCGGCTTCACCAACGAGATGTACGAAGCGGTCGGCGCGAAAATCCTGCCGGATGCCGCATCGGTGTTCGGTGAAGCGGAAATGATCGTGAAGGTGAAAGAGCCGCAGCCGTCGGAAACGGCGATGTTGACCAAGGACCATGTGCTGTTCACCTATCTGCACCTGGCACCCGACCCGGTACAGACCGAGGGCCTGCGCAAGTCCGGCTGTATCGCCATCGCCTATGAAACGGTCACGGATAGCGACAATCGCCTGCCCCTGCTGAAGCCCATGTCGGAAGTTGCCGGCCGCATGTCGGTCCAGGTCGGTGCGCACTGCCTGGAAATGCGCCAGGGTGGCCGTGGCATGCTGCTGGGCGGCATTCCGGGTGTGACCCCGGCCAAAGTGGTGATCCTCGGCGGCGGGGTGGCGGGTACGCATGCGGCCGAACTGGCGGTTGGCGCGCGCGCCGATGTCACGATTTTCGATCGTTCCATGAAGCGCCTGGCCGAACTGGACACGCAGTTTGGCGGCACGGCCAAGACCGCGTTTTCAACGCCGGCCGCCGTCGAAGCGGCCTGCCATGAAGCCGATCTGATCATCGGCGCGGTGTTGATCCCGGGTGCGGCGGCACCGAAACTGGTCACGCGCGACATGCTCAAGGGCATGAAGGACGGCGCGGTGCTGGTGGATATCGCCATCGACCAGGGCGGCTGTTTCGAAACCTCGAAGGCCACGACCCACGATGACCCGATCTTCGTGGTGGACGGCGTGGTGCATTATTGCGTGGCCAACATGCCGGGCGCCGTGGCGCGCACGTCCACGCTGGGCCTGACGAATGCGACCCTGCCCTTCACCATGGCGCTGGCCAACAAGGGCGTGAAAAAGGCGCTGAATGACGATCCGCATCTCGCGCGCGGCCTGAATGTTGCCCACGGCGAGGTGGCTTACGAGCCGGTCGCCAAGGATCTGGGCCTGCCCTATGTGAAGCCGGATTGGCTGACGAGCATCTAGGGCTGAAGCTCCTCCCCCGTTCGCGGGGGAGGAAGCCGTCTGCTCTAACCGCAGATCCGGGCTTTCGCGGCAGCATATTCAGTGGCCAGTCGGGCGACATAATCGCCCGCGCCAGTCACCGATTTGACCGCGCCAATGCCCTGACCTGAACCCCAGATATCTTTCCAGGCCTTGGACGAGGACGAGCCGAAATTCATGGCCGACGGATCGCTTTCCGGCAGATTGTCCGGATCGAGCCCCGCATTGCGGATCGAGCCTTTCAGGTAATTGCCGTGTACGCCGGTGAACAGGCTGGAATAGACGATGTCGTCGGATGAACCCTCGACAATGCCCTGCTTGTACTCCTCGGTCGCGCGGGCCTCGGTGGTCGCGATGAAGGGCGAGCCGATATAGGCGAAATCCGCGCCCATCGCTTCGGCGGCCAGCACGGCGGCGCCATTGGCAATGGAGCCGGACAGCGCCAGCGGGCCGTCGAAAAACTCGCGGATTTCCTGGATCAGGGCGAAGGGCGACTTGATCCCGGCATGGCCGCCCGCGCCCGCGCAGACCGCGATGAGGCCGTCCGCCCCTTTTTCGAGCGCCTTCTTCGCAAAGGTGACATTGATGATGTCGTGCAGCGTCTTGCCGCCCCAGGAATGCACCGCATCATTCAGCTCGACCCGGGCTCCCAGGGAGGTGATGACCAGCGGCACTTTGTATTTTTCGCAGGTCGCCAGGTCGGCTTCCAGCCGGTCGTTGGAGCGGTGAACGATCTGGTTCACGGCAAACGGCGCCGCCGGCTTGTCTGGATTGGCCTTGTTGTAGCTGTCCAGCTCGGACGTGATTTCGTCCAGCCACTCATCGAGCTGGCTTTGCGGACGCGCATTCAGCGCCGGAAACGAGCCGACAATCCCGGCCTTGCATTGGGCGATCACCAACTTGGGGTTCGAGATGATGAAAAGCGGCGCCCCGATAACCGGAATGGACAGATTGGGCGCAATGGCAGATGCGTTCGACATGGAAACTCCCGATCCCCTCCCCGGCAATACGGGGTGAACATTGTTCAGTTGAGCGGGAAGTTAGGCGGGAAGCGTTTGCCGGTCCAGTTGGCGTATACGTCAACTTGCTGTCACGTCGGCTTCGCATCGACATGGGCCCACATGTAGAGCGCCAGGTAGGACCGGTGCGGAGCGAAACGCTGGGCTGTGCGGACCGTCTTGCGGCGCTTGGAGGTGAGCCGTTCCAGCGTCTTGCGCGCGGCGACATCGCCATCCGGCCAGATATCTTCCTCGCCGAAATAGAACATGTTCATCATGTCCGCTGTCCACTGGCCGACACCCCAGATCGCGGTGATGCGTTCCGCGCGCTCGGCGGCCGTCAGATGGGTTAGCTCGTCATCCTTCAGCCCGCCCTCGCGGGCCAGAGCCCCGATCTCGCAGATCGCCCTGGTCTTGGCACCGGACAGGCCGCAGCTGCGCAACAGATCGGTGCGCGAAGGGCAGAAATGTTCAATCAGCGGGGTATCAC
>CBDUFA010000161.1:0-4537 GCA_965366295.1 uncultured Hyphobacterium sp. | reverse complement strand
GCTCGCCTTTTCGATGGCCTTTGCACAAGAGGCCGACACACCAGCCAGCGGCGAAACCGCCGATAGCGATGCGCCCTGGGACGTCGCTGCACCGCCACTTCCGACGCGCTTCATCCCGATTCGCGTGGAAGAAGGCACCTGGATGAGCCTGGATGTCAGCCCGGACGGGCAGACCATCGCCTTCGACCTGCTCGGCGACATCTACACGATCCCGGTCACGGGCGGGCAGGCGACCAACATCGCCTCTGGCCTGCCCTGGGAAATCCAGCCGCGTTTCTCGCCGGACGGTCAACACATTGCCTTCACCTCGGACCGCGCCGGGGGCGACAATATCTGGATCATGAATCCGGATGGCTCGGATCGCCGCCAGGTGACCAATGAGAGCTTCCGCCTGTTGAACAACCCGACCTGGCATCCGTCCGGCGACTACATCGCCGCGCGCAAGCACTACACGACGGCGCGCTCGGCCGGAGCGGGTGAAATCTGGATGTATCACATTTCCGGGGGCAGCGGCGTCCAGCTGGTCGCCCGACCGAACGAGCAATTCCAGAAGGAACTCGGCGAGCCGATCTTCTCGCCCGATGGCCGCTATGTTTATTACACGATGAATGTGACCTCCGGGAACACCTTCATCTATGCGCAGGATTCCAATACCGACCTGTTCAACATCCTCCGCTACGACCTCGAGACCGGCGAAACCACAACGGCGGTGTCCGGGGCCGGCGGCTCGGTCCGCCCGGCGATTTCGCCCGATGGCAACACCATGGCCTTTGTGCGCCGCGACCGGCTGCAATCGCAGCTCTGGATCAAGGATCTTCACTCCGGCGAGGAGCGCATGGTCTATGGCGATCTCGACCGTGACAACCAGGAAACCTGGGGCGTTTACGGCATGTATCCGAACATGGACTGGATGCCGGACGGCAATTCCATCGTGTTCTGGGCCAATGGCCATATCAACCGCGTCAATGTCGAGACCGGTGAGAACAGCATCATCCCGTTCGAGGTCGATGACAGCCGCGAAGTGATCGATCCGCCGCGCCCGCAGGTCGAGGTCGCGCCGGCAACATTCGAAACCCACATGCCGCGCTTTGCCACCGTCTCGCCGGACGGTTCGCAAGTCGTGTTCGAGACGCTCGGCCGGCTCTACATCGCCAGCATGTCCGGCGGCGACCCGCGCCCGCTGACCCGCAATGATGGCAGTTATCGCGAGCTGTTCCCGTCCTGGTCGCGCGATGGCCGGTCCATCGTCTTCGCGACCTGGGATGACGAGGAGCTGGGATCCATCCGCACCGTCAACGCCAGTGGCCGCGGCGAGCGGACTCTCACCAGCGAGCCCGGACATTACCGGCGCCCGGTTTTCTCGCCGGATGGCCGTACCGTCGTGTTCGAAAAGGGCAGCGGTGGCTCCCTGACATCGCGTGAATGGTCGGAAACCACCGGCATTTACGCGATCTCGGCCTCCGGCGGCGACATGCGCCGGATCACGGACAGCGGTTCCGAGCCGCAATTCGGCGCTGCGAATGACCGTCTTTTCCTGACGGTCTTCGAGAGCCAGCAACGCCGCCTAGTCAGCGTCGACATGAATGGCGAGGCGCGCCGCGTGCATGCCCAGTCGGACATGATCGCGGACTACCGCGTATCTCCGGATGGCCGCTATCTGGCCTTCCGCGAGAATTACGACGCCTATGTCATGCCGATGCCACCGGGACCGCAGGAAGTCTCGGCCGGCATGTCGGCCTCGGCCCTGCCCGTGGTTGAGGTGTCGGGCAATGGTGCCACCTATCTGTCCTGGTCGGGCGGCAGCGAAAGCCTGCACTGGACGATGGGGCCGGAGCTCTATTCCGCGCATATCGACGAGGTGATTCCGCATATGCCGGCCGGCGAAGACGAAACCGGCCGCTCGCTGTCGATCACGGCACAGGCAGACATCCCGTCCTCGACCGTGGCCTTCACCGGCGCGCGCGTCGTGACCATGGCTGACGAGGACGGCGGCGTGATCGAGAATGGCGTCGTCGTGGTCGAGCGTAACCGCATCGTTGCGGTCGGCGCTGCCGACGAGGTCGAAATCCCGTCAGGCGCCGAGATTGTGGACGTCACCGGCCGGACCATCATTCCGGGCCTCATCGATGCCCATGCGCATGGTCCGCAGGCCACGGACGAGATCATCCCGGAAGAAAACTGGTCGACCCTGGCGCACCTTGCCTTCGGTGTGACCACGATCTTCGACCCGTCGAGCTCGGCCAGCCACATCTTCACCGCCGGTGAATACCAGCGCGCCGGGATCCAGCTGCAGCCGCGCACCTATTCCACGGGTGAAGTCGTCTATGGCGCCCGGGCACCGGGTTTCTATGCCCGTATCGAGGATTATTCCGACGCCGAGGAGCATGTCTTCCGGCTCGCCTCGCAGGGTGCGCACGGCATCAAGAACTACAACCAGCCGCGCCGGGAACAGCGTCAGCAGGTTGTTGCGGCCTCCCGCGAGGCTGGCGTGATCGTCGTCGCCGAAGGCGGTTCGAACTATCACATGGACATGTCGCTGGTCGCCGATGGCAATACGTCCGTCGAGCACAATCTGCCGGTCGAGATGATCTATGAGGACGTGCTGCAGATGTATTCGCAGACACAGGTCGCCTACAATCCGACCCTCGTCGTGACCTATGGCGGTCTGGCCGGTGACCCGTACTATCGGGCTCACACCAATGTCTGGGAGCACCCGATCCTGTCGCGCCATGCGCCGCCGGATTATCTCGCCAACAATATCCGCCGCGAAATCGCACCCGAGCACGACTATGTCGATGATGACAGTGCCGTCACCGCCCTGATGCTGGCGCATCGCGGCGTGCTGATGGCCATCGGCGCGCATGGTCAGGAAGAGGGCCTGGCCGCGCACTGGGAGCTCTGGTCGCTCGCTCGCGGCGGGGCGACTCCGATCGAGGCGCTCCGCGCGGCGACCATCTCGCCGGCGCGCCATCTCGGCTTTGACCATGATCTCGGTTCGATCGAGGTCGGCAAGCTCGCCGACATGGTCATTCTCGAGGGGGATGTCCTTTCCGACATCACCACGTCCGACCAGGTCGACATGATCATGCTCAACGGCCGTCTCTATGATGCGGAGACGCTGAACGAGACCGTGACCGGCGATCGCGAGCGGGGCGCCTACTTCTGGGAATAGCCCCCGGCGGCTGAAACGTCAGCCGATCTTCGAAAGCCAGGCCGCGAAGCGTTCCATCACCGCTTCGCGGCCGTTTTCGTTGAGCGTTTCATGGCGGAAGCCCTCTAGGGTCTCCTGCGTTGCGCCATAGCCCTGCCGGCGCAGCCTTTCGCCGAGTTTTTCCATCGCCCTGGCGCCATTGGTCGCCGGGTCTTCGGTGCCACCGACAAGGTGGAAGGGCAGGCTCTTGGGCACGCGTCTCAGATTGCGGTCATCGGCGGCAAACTTGATCCCGCCGGAGAAATCCTTCCAGAGCGACCAGCTCGCGGTCCAGCCACACAGCGGATCGGCGACATACTTGTCGACTTCGTCCAGATCCCGCGACAGCCAGCCCGATTCAGGCCGGTCCTGCTTGAACTTCTTGTCCCAGGCCTTGAAGGTCAGGCTGTCGATCAGACCCGCCGGGCGGTCAGGCTTGGAGAAGGCCATGCCGAGGCTGGCGACCAGGCCAAGCAGACCGGCAGCACCCTTGTCGATATTTGAGTTCCAGATCGCGCAACCCTTCACCGTATCGGCATGATGCATCGCGTAATTCATCGCGATCACACCGCCCATGGAATGGCCGAAAACGACGATTGGCTTGCCGGGATAATTCGCCTTGAGGGCGGCATTCACCGTGTGGACGTCCTCGATCACCTTGGCCCAGCCATTCTGGTGCGCGAAAAGGCGCGGTGCCCCGTCGGACGAGGTCGTCTTGCCATGGCCGCGATGATCGTGCGCGATGGCCGCCCAGCCCTTCGCAGCCAGGAAGTCGGCAAAGCCTGCATAACGCGCACCATGCTCGGCGAGGCCATGATTGATCTGGACGATGCCCTTGAAATCTCCGTCCGCTGCACGCCAGTAGGTGTTGATATGTGCGCCGGTCGGGCTCTCGATGATTCCCTCTTCGAATGCCATGCTGATCTCCCTCTTGCGGGGAAGCTAGCGCGGCCTGTTCGTCTTCGCCAGCGCCGCTATAGTCGGGCCAGGGAGAATCCGGGAAAGACATGTTCAGGGACAAGACCGCCATACTGGCCATTGATCAGGGGACAACCTCCTCTCGCGCCATCGTTTTTTCGAAGACGGGTGAAACGATCGCCATCGCCCAACAGGAATTTCCGCAAATTTATCCCCGGCCGGGCTGGGTCGAACATGATCCGGAAGTGATCTGGGCTACGGTCATTGCCACCGCCCGGAAAGCCCTGAAGGAGGCAAGGGCAAAGGGCTGGAAACCCGCCTGTATCGGCATCACCAATCAACGCGAGACCGCGATTGTCTGGGACAGGGCGACAGGCGAACCGATCCACAACGCGATTGTCTGGCAGGATCGCCGCACTGCCAGCATTT
>CBDUFA010000160.1:0-4567 GCA_965366295.1 uncultured Hyphobacterium sp. | reverse complement strand
GTGCATCGACCAGAGAATGCGCCGGTGCACCGGCTTGAGACCGTCCCGCGCATCGGGAATGGCCCGGCTGACGATCACGCTCATCGCGTAATCGAGGTATGCGGACTTCATCTCTTCCTCGATGGAGATGGAGCTCACACCATGCTGTTCAGGCGGGATTTCGTCCGAAATCGGTGGTTCGTTCTCGTCGCTCAAGGAGGGCCTCTCGGTTTGCCATTTTCCGACCGGCCGGCACGGGCCAGACGGCCAAGACGCCGGTGCAGGAATCACCAGCGAAAGCTGGCAACAGCCTAGCCCCCAGTTGGCATGGGATCAAACAGCGAAGGCCGCGAAATCACACTCCCGGCCCGCTCCTCGGATCGGGCTTGCGCCCTATTCCTCGTTGGCCAGGTCCCGTGTACCCAGCGTCACTGCCAGCAGGGCCCGGTTCTGCTCGATATTCTGCTCGACCAGCCGGCGTGCATTGGCCCATGTATCGCGCGGCTTCAGCCATTCATTCTCCGGCATGACCGCTTCGTTCACGGCCGCGAAGAACACGCTGTCAGAGCCCGAACAAACCCACCAGGGGGAGTTCTGGCCGCTAAAGGCCTCGCCATTTTCCTGCAGCCGTTCGAGCGCGTTGTGCATACGCGTGACATTGGCGAATGACCCGCCATCGTCTGAAACATTCATGTAGGCGGCAACGTCACCGCCCGCCATGTCGGTCACGATCGGCAGGACGTTCGTGGCCGTGGAATCGAGGCATCGCAATCCATCGTAGAGCGTCCGGGCGCGGGCCAGGAAGAAGACGTATACGGCCTGGTCCGGATCGAAGGATGCATAGCGACGCGCCGCCTCGAACAGGAAACCCGGCGGCAATGTATCGCGGGCCTCATAGAGCTGCTGGGCGATTTCCCGGTCGCGATCACGCGATTCCTGCCGGATAACGCCCATTTCCGCGAGCACATCGCCCCACGCACCTTCGCCAATCACGAAATGCGTGGTCTGGTCTTCGCTGATCTGGACCTCGGCGAGTTCCGGATGGCGCTCGCCGCCGATTTCATCCTGCGCCGCGGACACCCCGGCCAGAAGCGTGGCGGCCAGAAGGCCGCCGATTACTTTGGAACACTTGATCAAAACGGTATCTCGTCGTCCATGTCGTCATTCCGGAAATTGTCGCGATTGTCGGACACCTGCCCGCCGCCACCGGAACTTCCACTTGCGCGATCATAACCGCCACCGCCGGCATTGTCGCCCCGGCTGTCCAGCATTTGCAGTTCGCCGCGGAACCGCTGCAACACGATTTCCGTGGTGTAGCGGTCATTGCCGTCACGGTCCTGCCATTTGCGGGTCTGGAGCTGGCCCTCGATATAGACCTTGGACCCCTTGTGCAGGTAATTCTCGGCCACCTTGCAGAGATTTTCGTTGAAAATCACCACATTGTGCCATTCCGTCTTCTCGCGCCGCTCGCCCGAGGACTTGTCGCGCCACTGCTCCGACGTGGCGATCCGCAAATTGCAGACCGGGTCGCCGGAGTTCAGCCGGCGCATCTCCGGATCGGCTCCGAGGTTCCCAACCAGAATGACCTTGTTGACGCTGCCCGCCATATCACCATCTTCCTTGTCTGCTTCGGGTCTGCCTTAATGGTAGACCCGATCATTTTGTTCACATAATGTTCTCGCGGTCAATTGCGCGATTCCCTGCAGTTGAACGCACCAAGAGGCACAAGTCCATGACCGATCCCATGAAGGCAATCCGCGTGCAGGGCGCGCGCGAGCACAATCTGAAAGATGTCTCGCTCGAGATCCCGCGCGACCAGCTGATTGTCTTCACTGGCCTTTCCGGTTCCGGCAAATCCTCGCTGGCATTTGATACGATCTATGCCGAAGGTCAGCGCAGATATGTGGAAAGCCTGTCGGCCTATGCACGGCAATTCCTCGAACTGATGTCCAAGCCGGATGTGGATTCGATCGAGGGCCTGTCGCCGGCGATTTCCATCGAGCAGAAGACCACGTCGAAAAACCCGCGCTCCACGGTCGCGACCGTGACCGAGATCTACGATTACATGCGCCTGCTCTGGGCGCGCGTGGGTGTGCCCTATTCGCCCGCCACCGGCCTGCCGATCGAAAGCCAGACGGTCAGCCAGATGGTCGACCGCCTGATGGCATTGGAAGACGGCACGCGCCTCTACCTGCTGGCGCCCGCCGTGCGGGGCCGCAAGGGGGAATACCGCAAGGAATTCGCCAACTGGCTGAAATCCGGCTTCCAGCGCGTGAAAGTGAATGGCGAGTTCCATTCGCTGGAAGAACCGCCCGTGCTGGACAAGAAATTCAAGCACGACATCGACGTGGTCGTGGACCGGGTCATCGTGCGCGAAGGCATGGAACAGCGTTTCGCGGAATCGCTGGAAGCCGCGCTCAAGATCGCGGACGGGATCGCGGTCGCCGAGTTCGCCGACAAGGCCGAGGGCGAAGACACACCGCAGCGCATCATCTTCTCAGAGAAATTCGCCTGCCCGGTGTCCGGCTTCACCATCGAGGAAATCGAGCCGCGCCTGTTTTCCTTCAACAACCCGTTCGGGGCCTGCCCGGCCTGCGACGGGCTGGGCCAGTCACTGAAATTCGACGAAAGCCTTGTCGTCCCCGATCGCGGCAAGAGCCTCTATGACGGCGCCATCGCGCCCTGGAGCCGGACCACTTCGAAGCTTTACCAGCAAACCCTGGCGGCGCTGGCCGATCATTTCGGTGCGTCCATGTTCGAACCCTGGCGCGACCTGCTGGACGATTTCAAGAAAGTTGTCCTCTTCGGCACGAACGAGAAGATCAAGTTCAAGTACGAAGACGGTCTGCGCACATTCGAGACGACCAAGACCTTCGAGGGAGTCATTCCCAACCTCGAACGCCGCTGGCGCGAGACCGATTCCAACTGGGTGCGCGACGACCTTGCCCGGTTCCAGTCGGCCCAGCCCTGCGAGACCTGCGGCGGCAAGCGCCTGAAGCCGGAAGCGCTGGCCGTGAAAATCGGCGAGCTCGACATTTCACAGGCCACGAACAAATCGATCCGCGAGGCGGCAGACTGGTTCAGCCATGTCGAGGACGGGCTGTCAGCCAAGGACAGGGCCATCGCCGAGCGCATTCTCAAGGAAATCCGCGAACGGCTGAAATTCCTGGTCGATGTCGGGCTGGACTATCTCACCCTGGACCGGTCATCGGGCACATTGTCCGGCGGTGAAAGCCAGCGTATCCGCCTCGCCTCGCAGATCGGCTCCGGGCTGACCGGCGTGCTCTATGTTCTCGACGAACCCTCGATCGGCCTGCACCAGCGCGACAATACAAGGCTGCTGGAAAGCCTGCGCGGGCTGCGCGATCTCGGCAATACGGTGATCGTGGTGGAACATGACGAGGAGGCCATCCTCACCGCCGACCATGTCGTCGACCTCGGCCCTGCGGCCGGTGTCCATGGCGGCGAGATCGTGGCCTCGGGCAAGCCGGAGGAGATCAAGGCCAATCCGAAGAGCCTGACCGGCCAATACCTGTCCGGCGCCAGGGAAATCGCGATCCCCGAGAGCCGGCGCAAGCCGAAGAAGGGCAAACAGCTGACGATCGAGGGCGCGACCGGGAATAACCTGAAATCCGTCACCGCGGACTTCCCGCTCGGCATCTTCGTCTGCGTGACCGGCGTGTCCGGCGGCGGCAAGTCGACCTTGACGATTGAAACGCTCTACAAGGCCGCCGCGCGCAAGCTCAACAAGGCCCAGAACGTTCCGGCCCCCTATGACCGGATCAAGGGGTTGGAGCATCTCGACAAGATCATCGACATCGATCAATCCCCGATCGGCCGGACGCCGCGCTCCAACCCGGCGACCTATACCGGCGCCTTCACGCCGATCCGCGAATGGTTTGCCGGCCTGCCGGAATCCAAGGCGCGCGGCTACAAGCCGGGCCGCTTCTCCTTCAATGTGAAGGGCGGTCGCTGCGAGGCCTGCCAGGGCGATGGCGTCGTGAAGATCGAGATGCACTTCCTGCCGGATGTCTTCGTGCCCTGCGATGTCTGCCACGGCAAGCGCTTCAACCGGGAAACCCTGGAAGTCACCTTCAAGGACAAGTCCATCGCCGATGTGCTGGACATGACGGTCGAGGAAGGCGCCGAGTTCTTCAAGGCGGTGCCGGCCGTGCGCGACAAGATGGAAACCCTCAAGCGCGTCGGGCTGGGCTATGTGAAGATCGGCCAGCCGGCCACCCAGCTCTCGGGCGGGGAAGCGCAGCGCGTGAAACTCTCCAAGGAATTGTCAAAGCGGGCCACCGGCAAGACGCTCTACATTCTCGACGAGCCGACGACCGGGCTGCACTTCGAGGACGTCAACAAATTGCTCGAAGTGCTCCACGAACTGGTCGAGACCGGCAACACCGTGGTCGTGATCGAGCACAATCTGGATGTCATCAAGACAGCCGACTGGCTGATCGATCTCGGCCCGGAAGGCGGCGATGGCGGCGGCACGATTGTCGCGGCCGGTACACCGGAACAGGTCGCGGAAGTCGAGGCCAGCTGGACCGGCTGCTATCTCAAGCCGGTGCTGGAACGCGATGCC
>CBDUFA010000159.1:0-4601 GCA_965366295.1 uncultured Hyphobacterium sp. | reverse complement strand
AAAAGCGAGATCATGGTTACCGCGCGGGCCGACGGCCTGATCACGGGCGATGATGATAGCGGGTATGTGCTGGCGGCTTCGGCTTCGGATATCGAGCTCCGGCGGGACGGCGAATTCCGCGCTTCGCACCGGAAGACGGCGCGACGGAATTTCTTCGAGCCATCCGGGCGAATAACGATACGCGAAGTTGACGTCTCCGGGTCGCCGCTGGCCCGTTGGTCGGCCTGCACGGGCGGGTCAGGCTGGCTGAGTGATGCGGAGTTCGAGGCGGGTGAGCGC
This sequence comes from uncultured Hyphobacterium sp., assembly GCA_965366295.1. Lineage (GTDB taxonomy): Bacteria > Pseudomonadota > Alphaproteobacteria > Caulobacterales > Maricaulaceae > Hyphobacterium. Next base: position 4,322 of record CBDUFA010000159.1, on the reverse strand, counting down.
TTGCGGGATGATTATCACCGGTCAGTCCTGTCAGAGCGGGTGACATCGGACTGGACCGGCTATCTGGCGCCGGCGCGTTCAGGCAAGGCCCGATCGAAGGAAGACGCACCGCAATCGTCACTCGATGCAAAGCAACGGGTGCTCCGCGCCCTGGAGGCGGTCGGTCCGGGTCTCGATGGCATGTTGAGCCGGATCTGCCTGCGCGAGCTCGGGCTGGAGGCCGCCGAAGCCGAAGGCGGCTGGCCAAGCCGGTCCGGCAAGGCGCTGTTGAAACTCGCGCTTCAGCGCCTGGCTCTGCACTACGGGCTGGTGAGCCGCAAACAGCTGGAACTCAAGCCGTAACGCCGGCTTCAGCGCGAATCCGGGCGATCATCGCGTTGAGACCATTGGAGCGCTGGGGCGAGAGGTGTTCCGACAACTCGATCCGGGTCAGCACGTCGCGCGGATCGATCTCGGCGATATCGTCCGTCGAGCGGCCGGAATAGAGCCGGACGAGCAGGGCGGCGAGCCCTTTCACGATATGCGCGTCGGAATCGGCGCGGAAACGGAAACGGCCCTCAACAGGCGGATCAATGGCGAGCCAGACCCGGCTGGTGCAGCCCTTCACGCGGTTTTCATCGGATTTTTCGTCATCCGTCAGCGGCGCCATTTCCTGGCCCAGCTCGATGAGATAGCGATAGCGCTCTTCCCAATCGCCGAGGAAGTCGAATTCCTCGATGAGGTCGTCGATGTCGGATTGTGTCTCGGGGCTCATACCGGGGCCATATAATGCCCCGCGCGCAGGAGCAAGGGATCAGGAGTTGCCGGCTTCAGCCGCTTCGCGTTCAGCCAGCCAGGACTCGATCCGGGTCATGGATTCATTGGCGGCGATGGTGGCGAGACCGCCGGCCTCCCCGGCGAGTTCGCAGAGTTCCGGCAGGTCCGAGCAGACGCGCTGCAAGCGCTGGCCGTTCTCGATCGCCGCGGCAATACCGTCCGGGGCTTCCATCCCGTCGCTGGAGAAAACGCTCGCCGGAGCAAAGGCGGCGACAATCGCGATCCAGAAAATGGCACGAAGGGCAAAACTCATGGGCGTGGCCGTTCCTGTTCTGACTTACAGTCCTCCGACTGCAAGAACGAGGCTAGCCAAAGCCCTCCCGGATTTCCATCGAAAGTCGAGTTAATAGAAAATAAACAAGAAAGCCATTTGTGCGAATTCTAATAATTCGAAAACGAATGGCTCTCTTTACTTGCTGTTCACCCTGTTCCGGATCGGAACAGCCAGCCCGGGGCTACTGGCCATCGCGCCGGTTCTGCGCCGCTTCGAGACAGTCGGACACTTCCAGCAGGGCGTGTTGCGCAATGCAGAAGGAATCCTCGTATTCGAAATGGGCGGCGGCGACGCACTGGGCGAGATTGACGCGGGCCCATTCAATGCAGCGCTGCGCCAGCGGATCGGCGAGTAGTGATTGCAGCGAATCCTCGGTGAACTGGTTATCGCTGCCGATGGCGCGAAGCGCGGCAATCGACAGGATGCGCCCGACTCGCACACGGTCCGGCTCATAAGGGACGTCCGCATTCAGGGTCAGATTGGGCGTCGAGGCCGGCAGGCTCGGGCGCGGAGCGGTTTCCGCAAACATGCTGGACGCCGATCCGATCTCGGACTCGTCGAAAAAGGAGGTGGTGAACATGTCCGTCGCCAGCGGCGCGGATGCATCGTCTGCGGCGCGCAGCGCGGCGAGGCGGTTTTGACGGTCGCGGGCGATGGCATTGGCCCAGCGCTCATGCTGCAGGTCATAGGCGGCAAGACGGAATTGTTCCCCGATTTCCCGGACCTCGGCAGAGTCTTCATCGATCGAGGCCAGCACGTCGGCGCTGGCCTGATCGGCATAGCGGAAGGCGCCGGCATAGGCCGGGTCGCTGGCGAGCGCGGCAACAGCGGCATCGCGGCCATAATAATCGGCGACGTCACGGACATCGTCGAGGAATTGCGGGTGCTGTTCGGCGATCAGCGATGAATAGGCCAGCCAGGCCCGCACCAGGCGTTCACGGGCCATGTAGACGGCCAGCTCGTCCATCGACTGGTCGAGGACTGCACCGGACGTGATTTCCCGGCTCCGGATTTCGCCGAGCGTGCGGTGAAAGCCGGCATACTGGCTCGCGGACCGCAGCACGATATCGCTCTCGGGATTGGCCGATGCGGCTTGTTCCACCGTATCGAGACGAAGCACAGGCTGTTCGGCGGCATCCGTCGTGACGGCACCGTCATCCTGAACCGCGGTGATCAGCGCCATGGCTGAAAACAGGGCGTTAAGCACGATCGAACTCTCCTCTGACCCAGGGCCGCAAGACTTGTATCTTGGACCGACTGACGCGCGAGCGCCAGATGCCAGCAGATATTCTTGCATTGAGCCTTGATGAAGTGTTGCGTTAACGAATTCCCGGTGCGGATTAACGTCTTGTTAAGCGGGGGAGAGAAGGTTCGTTATGCGGCTTGTGTGCGAGTCGCGGAGGAATCCGGAGGGCCTCACCCATCATGCGTTTGACCAGCGCAATTCTCAGACACGGCGGAATCCTGGCGCACCTCGTATGGATGGGGGCTCTGACTGCCGTTGCGCCGCTGATCGTGGCCGCGTCGCCTGCGCCCCTGCCGGTTGCCATTGGCGGTATTGCTGCCGGCATGGCCCCCGGGCTTGCCGGGCTTGTGCTGGCGCGCCGCCGGACTTCGCCGTTCGGACGGCTGGTGCTGGCGCTGTTGTGGGTGTCCTTGGCGGCGTCCATCGCCGCGGTCTGTGGCGGGCTGACCGGACCGGCGGCCCTGGCCTTTATCCTGCCCGTTGCCGCCGCGGCCTCGTATGCCGACCGGCAGACCGTGATCGAATCCGCGGCTCTGTCAGGCCTGACCGCGCTGCTGGCGGGTGGTTTGCAGTTTGCCGGCTTGTTCGCCGCGGCTCCTGGCGCACTCGATGTCTTCGCGCCGGGCTTTTCTGCGGTCGCAGCGTTCATCCTGGTCAGCTTCGGCCTGTCGGCTGCCCGTGGCATCCGCGCGCGGCGCAAGCTTCATGCGGTGGCACGGCGCCATCGCCTTCGCAGCCGCGCCTTTGACAAGGCGCCGATCGCGCTTATTGCCTCACGCAAGGGCCATATTGTTGCGGCCTCGGAGATCACCGGCTCGGTGATGCCGGGCCTGCCGCCGGAGATTTCCGGTGTGCCGGTCGCGGACCTGGCTTTCGATCCCGAAAATGCTGCGGCCTTCCAATTGCCAGCCGGCAGAGAGCCCGTCGCCGCCGAAGTGCGTGGCAAGGGCGGTCATGCCGAGTCGGTCCAGATGTACCGGTCCATGGACGGCGTGCTGGCGCTGGTCTCGACGCGAGATTTCGAAAGCCCTGTCTCGGTGGCCAATGAACGTCTGGAGCAGGAGCGCGATAATGCGCTGGCGGAAACCCATGCCAAGTCGGAATTCCTGGCCTCTGTCAGCCATGAAATCCGGACGCCGCTGAATGCGATTATCGGCTTCTCCGATGCGATGAAGTCGCGCCTGTTCGGGCCGATCCCGGCGAAGTATGCGGAATATGCCGAGCTGATCCATGAGAGCGGGCGGCATTTGCTGGAGCTGATTGGCGATGTGCTGGACCTCTCCAAGATCGAGGCGGACAGCTATTCGCTCAGCAGGGAAAATTTCGACGCGCGCGATGTGATCGAGCTTTGCGTCCGGATGCTCTCGCAGCGGGCCGCCGAAGCGGGCATCGAGATCGAGCTCGACCTGGACGACAGCCTGCCGGTGCATGCCGATCGCAAGGCCTTGCGCCAGATCCTGCTGAATCTCCTGTCCAATGCCATCAAGTTCACGCCAGAGGATGGCGTGATCGTGGTGATGGGCCAGGCTGCCGAAAACCAGCTGATGCTCGCTGTCGGCGATAGCGGGCCGGGCATTGCGCCAGCCGAGCTCGAACGTCTGGGCGAACGCTACATGCAGGCCTCGACCGCGCGGTCTTCGGACGAGCGCGGGTCCGGCCTTGGTCTTTCTCTCGTCAAGGCATTGGCGGAGATGCACGATGGCAAGATGGACATCGACAGCACGCTGGGCGAGGGGACGACAGTCTCGGTGAGCATGCCGGTGATTGCGGCCGCGTCCGGTGACGGCGATGCCGGCGAAACGCTGGAGGTTCATTCCCGGATCCAGCGTGCGCAGGAAGCCGGGCAGGCACTGGCTTCATCGGCCGGCTGACATATCCGGCGAGGAATTCACGAAAGCCAGCGCCGCGGCGAAATCGCCAATGCCGACATATTGCCGTGACAGGATATTGCCTTGCGGGTCGAACGCCTCGATCCGAATGGCCTCG
>CBDUFA010000158.1:0-4631 GCA_965366295.1 uncultured Hyphobacterium sp. | reverse complement strand
GCTGGATCTTTGCGATTGCCGCTGCAGGTTTGCTGGCCGGTTGCGGTGGGGGTAACCAGGCCCCGGACACGCGGGACGATACGCCCGCACCCGCCGCCAGTTCAGGCGGTGACAATGCGACCACGCCTGACACGCCGGCGCCTGAACCCGCACCCTCTGTGGACTTGTCCGCATTGCCAGCGCCCTATTCCACCGCTGACTACGATGCCGGCCGGCGCATGTTCCGCCGTTGCGGCTCCTGTCACACCGTCACCGCGGATGGCGGTCACCGGGTCGGCCCGAACCTTCACGGCATATTCGGCCGGACCGCCGGCTCGGCCGACGGTTTCGATTATTCCGATGCACTTGAATCGGCCGATTTCGAGTGGACGCCGGAACAGCTGGACCACTGGCTGGCCAATCCGCGCGAATTTCTCCCGGGCAACCGCATGTCTTTCGTCGGGCTACGCGACGAAGAGGACCGGCAAAATGTCATCGCCTACCTGCTGGTGGAAACCAACGCCGACTAGAAACGGCGCCACCAGCTGATGACCAGGCCGGACTCGTCAACGGAGTTGCGGCCCGACACCGTCGTGAAAAAGCCGAGCACAGCCCGGCCCGGTCCGATGCGGCGTCCAACCGAAAACTGGAGCTTGTGCTGACGGAATTCGCGGATCGAGCGATGGAGATCGGAATCGCCATGCGTCAGGAAGGACTGGCCCATGACGATCCATCGCTCGCGCCACCGCCAGCCGAGCGTCGCGTCAAATCTCTGTTCCGAGGGATAGTTGTCGTCACGCCAGGTCTGCGACCACTGCAGGTCGAGGAAGCCATGCTCGCCGATTGAACGCCCCGCCAGCGCGCGCACCTCAAGACCGTTCGCCCCGTCTCCCAGCGGGCGGTCCGCGACGTTTTCGCCGCCGCCGGGAATGATTGCGGCGGCCTGTGCCGAGACTGTCCACCTCCGGTAGTCCAGCAAACGAACTTGCAGGCCGGCGCGGCTGGCCGAGAGGCCCGAAGCGGTATCGGAAATCCCGTTATTGTCGAGGCTGACCTGCTGTCCCGCGAGCTGAAGAACCAGCGTCAGACGATCGATCACACCGTATTCGGCATAGATCGACGATTCCTGTTTTGAGAAATAATAGCCGCCCTGCGCATCGCCTTCGTCATTCAGGCGGCTATCCGCGTCCGACAGCAGAAAGCCGGAAATGACGACCCCGTGCCCCGGCTCCTGCCCCCAGGCTCCGGCATGGGCCGGAGCGCTGAGAGCAAGAAGGAAGGTGCCAATTACTGCTCGAAGCCCGGCGATTCCCGGCGGACGCGATCGAGCAGAGCAGCCCAGGCGATTTCCGCGAAGAACTCGTTGGTCACGCCTTCGTTCGCTTGCGAGAAAACAAGTTCCTGTTTGGCCTGGTCCCATTCGATCAGTTCGGCCCCACCCGACTGCGCCATGATCTGCATGTTACACGCCCGCTCGAGATTGAAAATCCTTAAATAGGCCTGAAAAGGATTTGCACCTACAGATAGCGTTCCGTGATTGCGCAGGATCATCAGGTTTTTCGAGCCGAGATCTGCGACCAGACGGGCCTTTTCATCCTCGATGAGCGCGATGCCTTCATAGTCGTGATACGTCACGTCGTTCATGATGGTCATCGCCGTCTGGGAAATCGGCAGCAGGCCACGTTTCTGGGCAGACACGGCCACGCCCTGGTCCGTATGCAAGTGCAGCGCGACATGAACGTCCGGGCGCGCGGCGTGGATCGCCGAGTGGATCGTGAACCCGGCCGGATTGATGCCATAGGTCGACGGCGGCAGGACATTGCCGTCGAGGTCCACCTTCACGAGGTTCGACGCCGTCACGTCTTCATAGAGCAAGCCGAACGGGTTGAGCAGGAAATGCTCGTCCGGCCCGGGCACGCGCATGGAAATATGCGTGAAAAACAGATCGTCCCACCCGTGCATCCGCACAAGGCGATAGAGCGCGGCCAGATCGCACCGGGCTTGCCACTCCGCCTCGCTGACCTGTTCCTTGACGCTGCGTTGGGTCTGATCGTCCATTGAGAGCCTCCCGTGAATTTTGTTCAAGAATTGAACGGCTGGCAGACTGCGTCAATCGCTGTCGTGTCATCATCGCTTAACCGTCAGGAAACCATCACTGGAATCCATTGCAGACTCAGCGTTTTATGATTTCGCGGCAAATTGGCACGGATATGAGCGATATTGCATCCGCATTGACCCAGCTGGCAAAAGTCCGGGATTCCGAAAGCCGGGCCGCGCTGGCGCTCGGGGTGACGGACATCTGCGTCGCCAAGCCGCTCTCGAACCGCGCCCAGCCGCTGGCGAACGACATCCTTCTTTCGCTCGCCCACAAGGTCGAGGAATCCGTCCGCGTCAGAATGGCAGCTCAGCTCGCCGACTGCGAATGGGCACCGCGCGGTATTGTGCGCTATTTGGCGTTTGACGCACCGAACGTGGCGGCGGCGATCATCGCCCGCAGCCCGGTGCTGGAATCTTCGGATCTGGTTGAACTCGCCGAGACCGGCAGCCAGCAACACCGTGTGCTTGTTGCAGGCCGCCAGCATATCGGGATCAGCGTGTCGGATGCGGCCGCGGCGCTGAAGGAGCCGGACGTGGTCGACCGGCTTGTCCGCAACACCACGGCGCGTCTCTCGGAACGCACAATGGATATCTGCTTCGATATCGCGGCCGGAGACAATGAACTGGCGCGTCTCATGATGGATCGCGAAGACATACCGCAACACCTCGTCGAAAAGCTGACAGCACAGATTTCGGCGGCGGTCCGCGACCAGGTTGCCGAACATTTCGGGCTGGAGCGCGGCAAGCTCGATGACATCGGGACAGATATCGCCGGCGAACCTGCCGTCATCGATGAAGAGACCGAGGCCCGCAAGCTCGTTGAACGCATGGCCGCAGCCGGTGAGTTGAACGGCACGGTCGCGGTCAGAGCACTGACCGACGGCAAACAACTCCTGTTCGATTATGCCATTGCGGATCTATGCGGTCTGACAGTCGAAAACTGGCGCTCGGCACTGGGGGTTTCCAGCATGCGCGCGACCGCCCTGGCCTGCCGGGCTGCACGGATCGACAAATCCCTCTTCCCGTCCGTCGTGCGCGGCATGCAGAAAGCCGGCCGCATCCTCGAGAACCTGCCGCCGGACGCGATGGTGAGCGCGGCCAACATATTCCAGAAATTCACGCCCGGCAGCGCCCATGACGCCTTGCGCCGACTTGCGCTAAGCGTTTGAATAAACCGGCCTGTTCAAGGAGGCCGGAGTGAGCCCGATTTCCCTGCCGGAAAAACCCGCCCTGGCTTTCATGGCCAGCAAGCGGCCCGACGCCCGCGAAGCGGCCGCGCGCCTCACGGACCGCTATGGCAATGTCCCCGCCGAACAGGCTGATGTCGTTGTCGCCCTGGGCGGCGACGGCATGATGCTGGAAGCCCTTCATACCGTGATGGGGCATGATATTCCCGTTTATGGCATCAATTACGGCTCGGTCGGATTCCTGATGAATGACCCGGCTGAGGATGATCTGTTGCATCATCTGTCCCGGGCCGAAAAGACCTCTATCCGTCCTTTGCGGGCGACCGGAGAGGACATTGATGGCAAAACTTTTTCCGCGCTAGCGATCAACGAAGTCTCCTTGCTGCGGGAAACCCGCCAGACGGCCAAGATCCGCATTGCCGTCGATGGCCGCGTGAGGCTGCCAGAGCTGGCCGCCGACGGAATCATGGTCGCCACGCCGGCCGGTTCGACCGCCTACAATGCGTCCGCCCACGGCCCGATCCTGCCGCTCGGATCGCGCACGTTGGCGCTGACCCCGATCAGCGCGTTCCGGCCCCGCCGTTGGCATGGCGCGCTCCTCAGCCATGACAGCAAGGTCCGCTTTGAGATTATCGATCCCAAGACGCGTCCGGTCGCGGCGGTCGCCGACAACCAGGAATTCCGCGACATCGTTCATGTCGATATCGAGGAGGCCTCGGATGTGAGCCTGCACATGTTGTTCGATGAAGGCCGGGCGCTTGGTGAACGGATTCTGATCGAACAATTCCAATCCTGATCGTTTAGGCCTGCGTTAAGCATCCTCTGCTAGATGTTTTCCCTAATCCGCCAATGAGATGCGGCAACGGGATGGTGATGATGCAAGCAATTTCCGGTGATCTCGGAATGACGGTTCTGGTCTACACTCAATCAATGCCGGCGGCACACGCATTGGCCGCCATGCTTTCGGCGATGGGCTGCACATCGGTCGCGATGGCTGGGTCACCTGACGCGGCTCGCGAAGTCCTTTCCGCACAGGCCGTCGATGCGACGCTGGTGATTGGCACCGAGAATGCCAGCTCCGCAAACGAGTTTGCATGCGATCATGAGAACCTACCCGTCATTATTCTCGGCGACGCCGCTGATCCGGTCGCCAACACGATGCTTTTCCTTGCCAAACCGCTGCGCCTCGCCGATCTGGAATCGGGCCTGAAGGCCGCACGGAAAGCCCCTGCTGCAATGACACCGGCCGCTGTAACCGGCTAACGGATTTTCGAAGAGGACCGCGCCCCATGGCCCAGAAAGAACAGCCGATCGAGATGATCACGCCGCCGAACATGCTGCGCGTGAAAGTCGGCGGACGCATCGGCC
>CBDUFA010000157.1:0-4642 GCA_965366295.1 uncultured Hyphobacterium sp. | reverse complement strand
ATACCTCCGTGAGGGAGTCCGGGTGGCGATTCCAGAAAAGCGGTTTCCAGTCTCCGCCATCCTGCCGTGCCGCACAGACATGGCCGGTTTTCACCTTGGCATCGCCGGAAAAGCCCAGCGCTGCATGGAAGTACCGAAGGATGCCGTTCGACGTGATGACAAGCGCCGGGTGCCCGGCAGAGCTCATATCGTTCAAAACGCCGAGCGCGTTGGACTTCAATGCCGCGTCGTCCGGTGTCCAGCCGGCATTGGCCGGGCGGACATGGCGTTCGCGCCAGTCCGGGATGGCGTCCGGGCCGAATTCATCGGTAATCTCGGCATCCGTCTTGCCGCCCCAGGCGCCGTAATCGATTTCCGTCAGCCGGGTGTCGATCGCGATGTCCGCATCCGATGCCGTGATCGCCTTGACGATCTCGGCGGCGCGCCGGGTGCGTTTCAGCGGTCCGGAGACGAGTGTCGCGGGGGCGAGGCTCAACTCCCGCAGGGCTTCACCCAGGGAAGCCGCCTGGGCCTCTCCCGATTTCACCAGTGGCAAATCTTCCTTGGCGCCGACCCAGACAATCCGGTCGCCGGGGCCGAACGTGTTGCCATGGCGGGCGAGCAGAAGCAGGCTCACGGAACCAGCTCGCCTTCGCGCGCGATGATGGCTTCGACTTCGGCGACATCGGACGGTGCGTCGACCGACCAGGCCGAGCGGCCCCGGTAATCCACGCCGACGACGCGGATCGGGATGCCGTTTTCAAGCGCGCGCAATTGTTCCAGGCTCTCGGCCAGCTCCAGCGGGCTGGGTTCAAGCTCGACCAGCGTGCGCAGGGTGTCGACCCGATAGCCGTAAAGACCGATATGCTGCCAGGTCGCGGTGCCGGCTTCCGGGTTGCGCTGGAAGGGGATGACGGTTTTCGAGAAGTAGAGGGCGCACATCTGCTTGTCGAACACCACCGTTGTGCCGCCCACTTCGCCGGCTGCCTTTGCGGCGCGGAACCTGTCCTCGGTTTCACGCGGCATCCTGACGGCGGGGGTGGCCATCCGGATGGCGGAATTGTTGCGCATGGCGGTCGGTACCGCGCCGATCACCCAGGGCGGGGTCAGGACGGCATCGCCTTGCACATTGATGATGATTTCGGCATCGCCGCCCAGCATGTCGAACGCGGCCAGCGCGCGTTCCGTGCCGTTGCGGCAGGTGTCCGGCGTCATCACCGCTTCGCCGCCAAAACCGGTGACGGCATCGGCTATCCGCTCGTCATCCGTGGCGACGACGACGCGGTCGATCCCGTCGGCCGCAGAGGTATGGCGCCAGACGCGCTCGATCATCATCCGGCCGGCGATCTCGGTCAGCGGTTTTCCGGGGAAACGTGTTGACCCGTAACGGGCCGGTATAATGGCAAGAACGGACATGTCAGGATTCCATCAGGCAGGTGGCAGCGTTTTGCGGCAATCCGCTGGCGGGATCAACTTTTGTTGATTTGTCAGTCGACTAAATTCAAGAATAATAGAAATTGTGAAATAAAAACTCGGAGAAAATCATGCGCTTTCTGACACTGGGTGCCGTATCCGTCTTGCTGGCCGGATGTGCGACCACGACCGGGACGGACGACGGGATGATGGCCGCGGACAATGATGCGCCAATCGTCGTGGAGCAGGGCCAGGAAGGCCGGCCGGAAAATGATGATGTGATCTGCCGGATCGAGGCACCGACGGGCACGCGGATGCGCGAACGCGTCTGCCGGACCCGTGCGGAATGGGAAGAAATCCAGGAAGCCGGACGCGAAGCGTTGCGTCACCGGCAGTCAACCGGGTATTCGCGATACTGATCGCGCACTGAATTATTACAAATCCGTGTTTTGACAATGGGCCGCCCTTCCGGCAGGTTCCGCCGTTCAATTTGCGGATGAAAGCGCCGCATATTCCATACGTGCGTGTATCCAGGAGGGACAGAGTGAGAGCGTTTTTGATTGCAGTGGCCGGACTGGCCTTGGCGTCCTGTGCGACAACGTCGGAAGACGGTGACATGGCGTCGAACAATGACCAGCCTGCGGCCCCGGCCCAGGAACAGCGGGCGCCGGCGGCGACCAATACCGCGTCGAACGATGACGATCCCAGCCAGATCATCTGCCGCAGCGAGCGTCCGACGGGTCAGCTCCGCCGCGAGCGTATCTGCCGCACCCGTGCGGAATGGGATGCCATCCGCGAAGCCGGACAGGAAGCCATGCGCAGCCGTCAATCGACCGGCTACCAGGACAGCCCGCAATAAACCGGACATCCTTGTCAGGATGAACGATGCGAAAGCCCGGCCTCAGTGCCGGGCTTTTTGCTTTCACCCGCCGCAATCACGGGATCGTGTTTTGACGGTGCGCCGCCTCATCCCCAGCCTGCACACCCTACGGTTTCAGCCGAAACGGATGTAAAGCAGATCCCGGGAGGACGTGATGAAAACCTTGGCCGTTATCCTGATGACCTTGGCGTTGGCGGCTTGTGCCAGCGTGGAGGAACCGGCGCGTGCAGATATGACGCAGCCCGCCTCGCCGGCAGCGAGCCAAGTGGCGGAAGCGGACGAGGCCCGCGAAGCGCCTGATCCGGATGACCCGGACCAGATCATCTGCCGCATCGAGCGGGTTACCGGCCAGCTTCGCCGCGAGCAGATCTGTCGGACCTCTGCGGAATGGCGCGCCATCCGGGAATCCGGCCGCGACACGCTCCATGGCCGCCAGGCGACGCAGTATTACTCGGCGGAGGAACGGCCTCACTAGCCGCCTGCCGCGCGTGAATTCGCTGGCTTTATTGTCGGCTCTTAGATGCTAAGAATGCCCGGCCCGTAGAGCCGGGCATTTGCTTTGGAGCCAGCTTATGCGCCACTTCCTGACAACCGAGGACTGGAGTGAATATGAACTCCAGGCGATCCTCGATCGCGCACGGGCGCTGAAAGCGGGCGCGTCCAGCTCCGCACTGGCCGGCAAGTCCGTGGCGCTGGTATTCTTCAATCCTTCGCTGCGCACGCGAACATCCTTTGACATCGGCATTGCCCAGCTCGGCGGCCGCGGGATCGTGCTGGATGCCCGTGCCGGGACCTGGCCGATGGAATTCACCGAGGGCGCGGTGATGGACGGCGAGGCCGAGGAACACGTGATCGAGGCGGCGCAGGTTCTTTCCCGCTATGTGGACATGATCGCGATCCGCTGTTTCCCGAAATTCCAGAACTGGAGTGAGGAAAAGAAAGACCCGCTGATCACCGCATTCGCAAAATACGCGACGGTGCCGATCATCAACATGGAAACCATTGTTCATCCCTGCCAGGAGCTGGCGCTTATGCTGGCGCTGCAGGAGAAGATGGGCCAGGTGCGCAACAAGACCTTTTTGCTCAGCTGGGTGCCGCATCCGAAGCCGCTGAACACGGCGGTGGCGAATTCCGCGATCCTGATCGCCTCGAAATTCGGCATGAATGTCCGCATGTTGATCCCGGACGATGTCTACCGGCTCGATGACCGCTACATGTCGGCCGCGGCAACCAATTGTGACGCCCACGGCACGTCGTTTGACGTCATGACCGATATCGAGGCTGCTTATTCCGGGGCCGATGCGGTCTACGCCAAGAGCTGGGGTGCCTTGCCATTCTACGGTCAATGGGAGGGCGAAGCCCCCTACCGGGCCAAGGGTGGCGGCTTCATGATTGACGATGCCAAGATGGCGCTCACCAATCATGCGGTGGTCAGCCACTGCCTGCCGATGCGCCGGAATGTGAAGATCGCAGACAGCGTGGTGGATTCACCGGCTTTCCTGGGCATCGAGGAAGCGGAAAACCGGCTGCACGTCCAGAAGGCCATGCTCGAAGCGATCGCACGCGACATGGATGCGGGCTGATGAGCGAAAGCGAAACCCGGTCCACCATTATCCGCCTGCTGTCGCACATGCGCGATGGCAAGGAGATCCGCGACTATCTCAACCGGTTTTCGCGCCTGGACCAGACCCGCTTTGCGGTGGTGAAGGTCGGCGGCGCGGTGATCCGCGACGATCTCGACGGGCTCGCGGCGGCGCTGGCCTTCCTGCAGTCCGTCGGGCTCTCGCCGGTCATTGTGCATGGCGGCGGACCGCAGCTGGATGAAGCGCTGGAGCAGGCCGGGATCACGAGCGAGCGCGTCGAGGGCCTCCGGGTCACACCGCCGGCCGCAATACCGGTCATTCGCCGCGCGCTCGGTGCGGCCAATATCGCGATGGTGGATGCCATCCGCGAGAGCGGCGGCCGGGCCGCCAGCATCCCGACCGGCGTGTTCGAAGCCGCGCTGACCGACGAAGCCCGCCTTGGCCGGGTCGGAACACCGACGGGTATCAGCCTGGACCTGGTGGAAGCCGCCATTCGCGGCGGGGAAATTCCCGTACTGGCCTGTCTCGGCGAGACCGGTGAGGGCCAGCTGGTCAACATCAATGCCGATCACGCGGTTGCCGCGCTGGTCAAGACCTTGCAGCCTTACAAGATCATTTTCCTGACCGAAACCGGCGGGCTTCTCGATGACCGGGGCGAGGTAATTTCGACCCTGAACCTGGCGAGTGACCGCGAGCGGTTGATGTCCGCGCCGTGGATCACCGGCGGCATGCGCGTGAAGATCGACCAGATCCAGGCGCTGCTGGATGATTTGCCGCTGACCAGCTC
>CBDUFA010000156.1:0-4655 GCA_965366295.1 uncultured Hyphobacterium sp. | reverse complement strand
CCATCGCGGCAAGGACCCGATCTACCTCGCCTCGCAGATCGTGGTGGCGCTGCAATCGCTGGTCAGCCGCGAGCTGAACCCGCTGGAATCCGGCGTGGTCACGGTGGGCGCGATCAATGGCGGCACCAAGCACAATATCATCCCCGACGAGGTGCATCTCCAGATCACGGTGCGCTCCTATTCCGACGCCAATCGCGAGACATTGCTGTCGGGCATTGAACGGATTGCGCTGGGCCAGGCGGCCTCGGCCGGTATCCCGGAAGAGCTGTGGCCGACCGTCGAGGTGGAAGAGCCCTATACGCCGGCGACCTATAACGACCCGGACCTGACTGCGCGCGGCTCGGCCGTGTTGCGCGACCGGTTCGGCAATGTGGCCGTTCGCGAGGTCGACCCGGTGATGGGCGGGGAGGATTTCTCCCGCTATGGCCGCACTGAAGACGACATCCCGATCTTCATGTTCTGGGTCGGGGCCACGCCGCAGGACACGATGGTGGAATACCAGTCGCGTGGCCTGTCGGCGCCGGGCAATCACTCCGCCCTTTTCGCTCCGGACGCGGAAAGCTCGATCACCATGGCGACCGAAGGCCTGACCGCGATCGCGCTCGATTATCTCCAGCCGGGCGGCGCGCAATAGGCATGGTGGAACGGGTCTCGTCCGGCGCGGTCTGGGAAGATCGCGTCGGCTATCGCCGTGCGATCAAGGACGGGCCGCATATCTGGGTCGCCGGAACCGTGGCCGTGGGCGAGGACGGACAGGTCTTTGCCCCCGGTGACATGGAGGCCCAGACCCGGCGTTGCCTGGAAATCATCGAACAGGCGCTTGGCAAGCTCGGCGCGACGATGCGCGATGTGCGGCGCACGCGCGTATTCGTGACCGATATGAGCCCGGAGGCGCAGGCCGCGTTTGCGCGGGCGCACAGCGCCGTTTTCGGCGCGTTTCCGCCCGCCTCGGCGCTTTACGGGATTTCCGCGCTGGCCGCGCCGGACTTCCTCGTGGAGGTCGAGGCCGATGCCTACCTGGCGAGCGAGGCCTGATGCGATTTTTCCTGCTTTTCCTGTTCTTTTTGCCCGGGATTGCGCTGGCCGATGATGCGCTGGCGCCGTCAGCCTGGGAGAACCAGTCCGGTTCGATGCTTTACCTCGACGCGGTCGACGCCGAGGGCCGGTTCACCGGGCGCTATGTGAACGGGGCGGCCGGGTATCGCTGCCAGGGCATTGAATACCCGGTCGAGGGACAGGTGTTCGATCCGCTGATCAGTTTCCGCGTGGTCTGGATTGCCGAGGCCGAGACCTGTCACACCATCACCAGCTGGACCGGGCAGATATCCGGTGACGTCATCGAGACCGAATGGTCGCTGGTGCGCTGGGCCGAGCCGGATGGCGATGTGCCCGGCGCGGACGGATTTGCCCGCTATACGGGCACGAGCCGCTTTGAACGCCGCCATTGAACCTGTCTGCCAAGCCAAGGAAATGAGCCATGGAATCGCTGGTCCCCGCCGACAATAATTTTGCGCTCATGGGCGCGCTTTTCGTCATCGCCGGGCTCGGCTTCCTGGCGGAGAAGACGCGGCTGGGCGCCGTGCTGACCGGCGCGGTGGTGGCGATCTTCCTGGCCATCTTCTTTTCCAACTTCCCGATCCCGCTGCCCGGCGGAGAGGGGGGCTGGCAGTGGGGCACGATGATCCCGCAATCGGGCGGTGCCTACAGCTTCGTTTTCACCTATTTCGTACCGGTGCTGATCCCGCTCTTCCTGATGAAGGCGGACATGCGCAAGATCCTGTTCGAGACCGGCCGGATGACCGGCGCCTTCCTGCTGGCGGCGCTGGCCACCGTGACCGGCGCGCTCGTGGCCTTCAAGCTGCTGGATTTCGGCGATCTCGAAGCCGAGCTCGCAGGGCTGTTCACGGCGACCTATATCGGTGGATCGGTAAACTATGCGGCGCTGGCCGACGTGACCGGGCTGACACAATCCGATCCGGGGCTGATCTCGGCCGCCACGGCCGTCGACAATCTGTTCTCGGGCGTCTTCCTGGCTTTCCTGGCCATCATTCCCGGGGTCGGTTTCATTGCCCGCCGCTTTGTCCGGAAGGACCATTCCGAGGGGGAAATCGCCGAGGAAACCACCGGCAAGGCCACCGCGCTCACCCTGACCATCACGATTGCCTATGCGCTCGTCCTCGTCGCGCTGGCGGACTTCCTGACCGGTCAGCTGGGCCAGTGGCTGGGATCGCTGGGCGTCGAGAATGCCGCCCGCGCCGCCGGAAACTGGCGCTATGCGATTCTCACCGTGATCACGCTGATCCCGGCAACCTTCCTGTCCGGCCAGGTGAAGAAGCTGCATGGCGGATACGAGCTCGGCGTGGGCCTCGCCTTCGTGTTCTTTGCTGCCATTGCCGCCGGGGCGGATATCTCGTCGCTGTTGCGCGATGCGCCGCTCCTGCTGGCGCTGGTGACGATCATGCTGAGCGTGCATGCGCTGGTGCTGTTCGGGCTCGGCTCTCTGTTCCGCTTCTCGCTGCCGGAGCTGATCACGGCGTCCAATGCCGCCATTCTCGGCGCCACCACCGCGCCGGCGCTCGCGGCCGCCAAGGGCTGGAAGGAATTGATCACGCCGGGCGTGCTGGTCGGCGTGCTGGGCTATGTCATCGGCACGCTGATCGCCACCGCGGTCTACCAGTTCTGGCCGGGCTGACGGGCGGGATTCGCGCCTGACGTGAATTTGGCGTAATGTCTCGCCTGCGAGGGCGCCCGGGGAGACATGACCATGCTTCGAAATATCCTTGTTATCGCGCTGGCCCTGACGGCTTGTGCCGCGGCTGATGCGCAGCAACGTGCGACCTTGAGGGCCGCGCAGACCCAATCCGATACACGCTTCACGGCCGAATTCCAGAACGCCATGGAAACCGGCAATTACAGCGCGGCCGCCAGCCTCGTCAGCAGCGGGAGCGCCACCGTCGGATCGTCTCAGGCGACCGGGCGCCGGACCCATGCGCCCGTCCGCATGACGGCCGAGGCCTCCGGCTCGGCGGCCAGCCGCCTGGCGGCCAATACGCCGCCACCGGACACGGCGGATTACACCTGCAATGGTGGGAATTGTGCCTGCGCCGGGGCGTCGGATTGTGTTGCCATGGCGCCGATCTGCGAGGAAGGCACGATCGGGTGCAATGATTATGGCTGCACCTGCCACGAGGCCGACTAGGCGTCAGGCCTTCGGCTTCGAGAAGGGCAGGGCGTCCTCGGTAAAGACGTCACCCTTGGGCGTGAAGGCTTCAGGCTGGTCGAACGCGCCGATCAGGAGGTGCGTTTCGCCGGGCCATTTTTCGCCCTGGTAGGACAGCGGGGATCCGCATTCGCGGCAAAACCCGCGCTGAACGCCGGGCGAGCTGGCGTGCAGGGCGCGCTCGCCCGACCAGCTGATCTGTTCGTCGGTGAAGCCGACCCATGTGGCGAAGGCCGCGCCCGTCGCCTTGCGGCAGTCGTGGCAATGGCAATTGGCGACAAAGCGTGTTGTGCCACACTGGCAACCGCCGGCGGCCATGCCTATTCCCCGTCCCACATGCGGCGCAGATTATTGCGCAGATATTCCAGCCGGGTGCGGTTTTCCCAGGAGACGTTGAAGCCTTCCTCGGCGATCACCTCGCTCAGCTCCCAGATCAGGTCGCGCTTGATCGGGTCCTTGATCTGGCTCTCGATGAAGGCGATTGCGACGATGCGCTCGCCCTTCGTGACCGGCTTGACCTCGTGATAGGTGGTCGACGGGTAGAGCACGCACGATCCCGGCTTTCCCTTCACCGACACTTCACCATCGCCGAAATGCGCGACCAGCTCGCCGCCCTCATAGCTGTCGGGCTCGGCCAGGAAGATCGTGCAGGACACGTCCGAGCGCACCGGTTGCGGGCGCACGGGGATGATCGCGGAATCCGAGTGCACGCCGTAATTCATGCCCGGCTTGTAGCGCGAGATCATCAGCGGCGTCATGCGGTGCGGGAAGACGCTGTCGATGAACACCTGGTGCTGGGTCAGCGCCTCCGACATGATCCGGCTGGTCTCCTGGAAGCGCGGGTCGGAGAAATCCATCTGCAGATTGTTCTTCGCCTTGTTGTGCGGGTTGGACGCCCGACCATCGGCAAAGCGCGCTTCCTCGGCCAGTTTCAGGACGTGATTGACCTGATCCCGGGTCAGGAGGTTTTCGATTATCCGGAACATTCGTTTTCTCCGCTGCGCCTGGTGCGCAAATCAGCATGCAGGGGCGGGGCGGTCAAACCGTGCGGGCAGGCCGGGCCGCATAGGCGGCATAGAGCGTGATAGCCGCGGCCGTGGAAATATTGAGGCTCTCGACGGCGGCGGTCATGGGGATCGAGACCAGCGCATCGCAGTTTTCCGCCACGCGCGGGCGCAAGCCCTTGTCCTCGGCACCCATCACGATGACCAGGCCCGGCCCGCCATGTTCGCGGATCGCGTCGGGCAGGGACAGTTCGCCTTCGCCGGCCAGCCCGATCACGAAGCGGCCGGCCTTGCGCAACTCGATCAGCGTGTCGGCGATGTTGGTGACGCGGATATGCCGGACGGTCTCGGTCGCGCCGACCGAGGCCTTGGCGGTGGCGCCGAACAGGGGCGGCGATTTGCGGTCCTGCAGGATGATGGCCCTGGCCCCG
>CBDUFA010000155.1:0-4674 GCA_965366295.1 uncultured Hyphobacterium sp. | reverse complement strand
AAAAAGAGCGGCGCACCGTCCAACCGGTCCGCCACGCGCCCGGCATAATCTTTCAGGACCGGCGTCAGATAGGCATCCAGCACGGCGGTGGAGGCGCGCGGCACAATCTTGATCAGCGGGCTCGCTTCGCTTGACCGGATCACGGTATCGAAGCCGGAATCCCGCGCCCATTCCGCAATATACTTCTCATACGAAGGATTGGCGTAGGCGTGCATCAGCGCGATGGCGCAGGTGCGGGCACCGGCTTGCCGTGCGGCATCCAGCGCGTCCCGGATCGCGGATTCGTCCAGCGCCGCGAGTTCGTCCCCCTCCGGGTCCATTCGCGCATCGACCTCGATCACTTGCGTATGCAATGGTGCCGGCCGGTCGATCTGCATGGCGAAGATATCCGGCCGTGTCTGGTCGCCCATGATCAGCAGGTCGGCAAAGCCCTTCGTCACGACGAAGCAGGTCGGCGCGCCCTTGCGTTCCAGCAGCGCATTGGTCGCCACGGTCGTGCCCATTTTCACCGCGGCAATCTGCCCGGCGGGCAGCTTCGCGCCGCGGGCCACGCCGAGCATCCGGCGCACGCCTTCCGAGGCGGCGTCGGGATAATCCGGGCTCTCCGACAGCAGTTTCAGGGCGCTCAGCTGGCCATCGGGCTGGCGTGCTATGACGTCGGTGAAGGTGCCGCCGCGGTCGATCCAGAATTCCCAGATGTCGTTCACGCCTTCTAATCCCCTCGACGCGGCGTTACATGAAGGCGCGGAGACTAGACTCATGGGCTTCTGGCGCAAGCTGACAGATTTCATCACCGGCCGGCCGGATCCGTTCGACTGCGAGGTCGAGGAATGCGGCCCGGGACGCCGCGTGGATGACGCCGATTTTGCCATGGCCCTGATCGGTCTGGGGGCCAAGATGGCCAAGGCCGATGGCGTGGTGACGCGCGATGAGGTGCGTGCTTTCCAGCAGGTTTTCCGGGCGCCGCCCGAGGGCGCGGAAGTCCTCGCCCGCGCATTCAACCTCGCCAAGGAAACCACGCTGGGTTTTGATGGTTATGCCCGCCGGCTGGCGCGCCGGTTTCGTGCGCACCCGGCAGTGCTGGAAGACGTGCTCGATGGGCTGTTTCATATTGCCAAGGCAGACGGCGTCGTCACGGACGGCGAGATGGAATACCTGGAAGCCGTGGCCGGGATTTTCGGATTTGAGCCGCGGGAATTCCGCCGCATGCGCATGGCCCACGGCCTGGTGGATGCCAATGATCCCTATGTGATCTTGGGGATCGCGCCCGATGTCGATGACGAGGAATTGAAAAAGGCCTATCGCCGCATGGCCGCGCGCAACCATCCCGACGCCCTGATTGCACGCGGAGTTCCTGTGGAATTGCAGCGCCTTGCGGTCGAAAAAATGGCCGTGATCAATGCCGCTTATGCCGAGATACGGGACGAGCGGGCCGCCTAATCCCCCTCAATTATGCTTGCCGGGTTATTGACGCGGGGCGCGATGGCCCCAAAATTGTAACCACGACGTTAATACCCGACACGTGTGCCGAAAGGGGCAGACATGACCCAGACCCAGACATTCCGTTTCCCGCATACCGCCGGAAACTGGCTTCGCACGCTGATCGCAGCCGTGCTGGCGGTCGCGTTCGCCGGTCTGGTGCTGATGTTCGCCGCGATCTTCGCGGCCGCGGCGCTCGTCGTGATCGGTGCTGCGATGCTGGCCGGCGGTGCCTGGTGGCTCTGGGCCAAGGTCCGGGGCCGCAACCGGTCGCGCCAGGACGAGGACATGACCATCCTCGTCGCCCGCCGGGGTCCGTCCGGATGGACCGTCGACGGTAACGACGACAACGCGAGCTGATTTCGAAACATTCCGTCACTTGGTGAATTCTGCGATGCGGTCTAGGCCGCATCCATGAGCGTTCGCGACTTTTCCGCTTTCCTGGCTGTCTGCCTCTTCTGGGGGCTGAATTTCGTAGTCGCGAAATTCGCCATTACCGGCGCGCCGGGCTGGGCGGACGGGTTCCAGGGCGTTCCGCCGATGGCGTTTGCTTTCCTGCGCTTTTTTGTGCTGGCGATACTGCTGGTGCCTTTCCTGCGGCCCCTGCCAAAACAATGGCCCACACTGATTGCCGTGGCGATGGGCATGGGGGCGATGCAGTACGGGCTGATCTTCATCGGCCTGCAAACGGCCACGCCGTCCGGCATGGCGCTGGTCCTGCAAAGCGGTGTGCCCTTCGTCACATTATTGTCCGTGGTGTTCCTGAAGGAACGCATTGGCTGGGTTCGCGGCGGCGGCACGGTTCTCGCCGTGCTGGGTGTTGTCGTGGTGATCGCCAATCCCGCCGAGCTGACCCTGTCCATCGGCCTGCTCTATGGGCTTGGCGGTGCCTTCGTGGCATCGGTCGCCATGATATTGATCCGCCGTATCGAGATGAGCCCGATGCGGCTGCAGGCCTGGATCGGGCTGATCTCGGCGCCGCTCTTGCTGGCCGGGACGGCGGCCTTCGAGACCGGTCAGACACAGGCTGTCATGTCGGGCGGCTGGATGTTCCTGGCCGCGCTCGCCTTCACCGTGGTGCTGGTCAACATCTATGGCCATGGCGTGTTCTACTTCCTGCTGCAGAAATACGAGACCACGCTGGTCGCGCCACTCACCTTGATGGCGCCGATGATTGGCGTGGCCTCCGGCGTGCTGATCACCGGAGACCCGGTCAGCTGGACGCTCGTCATCGGCGGATTGATGACACTGGCCGGGGCCGGTATCGTGGCCTCAAGACCAAACCGGCAGCTGCCAGACGCACCCCTGGTGCGCGAGGAATCGCTTTGAATATCACCGATACGCCGTCGCCGAATTTCAACGACCGCGACAAGCCCGTCAGTCTCATCGTGCTGCATTATACCGGCATGGAATCCGGCAAGGCCGCGCTGACACGGATGTGTGACCCGGAGGCCAGGGTCTCGGCGCACTACATGATCGAGGAAGATGGCCAGGTCTTCCGGCTGGTTGATGAAGACAAGCGGGCCTGGCATGCCGGCGTGTCCGAATGGGCCGGCGAGACCGATATCAATGCCATTTCCATCGGCATCGAGATCGTCAATGGCGGGCATGATTTCGGCTTGCCGGAATACCCTGATGCGCAAATACACGCCGTTGTTTCGCTTGTGAAAGAATTGATGGTGCGCCATGGCGTTCCAGCTCATCGCGTCGTCGGGCACTCCGACGTGGCACCGGGACGCAAGCAGGATCCGGGCGAGAAATTTCCCTGGCCGCTCCTGTCGGAGGCCGGCTGTGCGATCTTCCCGAAAATCCTTGTCGAGGACCCGGGCGATACAAATGCCCAGCTGGCCGCGATCGGCTATGGCCCGGCGGCCGGTGAGACGGCAGTTATTGAGGCCTTCCAGCGCCGGTTCCGCCCGGCCTGCGCGGACGGCAAGCTGGACGACGAGACCCGGGCCCTGATTGCCGCCGTGGCCGCGCTTACGCCCGCTGCTTGACCTCGCACCGGAAAACAACGACATACACTGCCGGTCAGGCAGCCGGGCGGCCGCTCCTGCAAGTCCCGAAAGGGCGCAGGGGAGGAAAGTCCGGGCTCCGGAAAGGCAAGGTGCCGGGTAACGCCCGGCGGGGGTAACCCCAGGGATAGCGCCACAGAGAACAGACCGCCTGCCTTCGGGCGGGTAAGGGTGAAACGGTGCGGTAAGAGCGCACCGCCCCGACCGTAAGGAAGGGGGCACGGCAAGCCCCACCTGGAGCAAGACCGAATAGGGATGGAAGCGGCTTCGCGCCGCACGCACGCCTTGCTGTGCCATCCGGGTAGGTCGCGCCAGGCGCATTGTGAAATGCGTCGCAGAGGAATGGTCGCCGCGTTCTTTCCGTTGCGGAAAGAATGTCACAGAACCCGGCTTACAGGCTGCCTGACCGTTAGTTTTCCACACCTGTCCACGGATATGTTCTTTATCTGTTCTTTTGCTGCGCCGCAGCAAGGGTCGCGATTACTTAACCCGTGTCTGAAAAAATGGCGAAATGGAGGCTTTCTCCATTGTTTCCCATCAAATCCCATGTTATCCCATTGTTAACCGCAAGGCGTATTGCGGGCAGGGGAGACGCGGGTGTTTGTATCCACCGCCACAAACGGAATTGATGCCAAGGGCCGTGTTTCGGTCCCGGCCGGATTCCGTTCAAACGTCTCCGGCGGCCCCTTCGATGGCATCTATGTCTGGCCCAGCTTTGACGGTCCCTATCTCGAGGGCGGCGGTCAGGCGCTGATGGATGACTATCTCGACATGGTCGAGGACATGGATCCCTATGACGATGCCCGCCAGGCGCTGGAGCAATCCATCTTCGGGGCGGCGCGCACGCTGTCCTTCGACGCCAACGGGCGGATCACCCTGCCGAAGGATCTGGCGGAACATGCCGGGCTTGATGGCAAGGCGACCTTTGTCGGCCTCGGCCGGCGGTTCGAGATCTGGAATCCGGACAGCTATGAGAAGCGCGCCACCAGCGCCCGCTCCTTTGCCAGGGAAAACAAGCTGAGACTGCGCCGGCCGCGGCGTGTCCGGGAAGGTGAGGCATGAGCCACATTCCCGTTCTGCTTGATGAAGTCCTGCACGCGCTCGAGCCGCGCGATGGCGCACTCTTTATAGACGGAACTTTCGGCGCCGGCGGTTACACGCGCGCCATCCTGTCGGCGGC
>CBDUFA010000154.1:0-4679 GCA_965366295.1 uncultured Hyphobacterium sp. | reverse complement strand
CCTTCAGAAGCGACAAGCGATAGCCCGGTTCAAAGCCGTAGAACCGGACCGGTTGCCATTGCCATGCGGACCGCCTTCATGGCCGGCCCCGGCAATGTACAGACCCCGTTTTGGCGGCCTGCATGATGCTAGTTGGGTATGCGGATCGCCGCTTGCAAGAGGGGCGGCACATCTTTAGGCGTAGGGGCTCTACAGTTCGGGAATTCGGGGAGTTTTTCATGCAGCGTTCTGTCTGGCTGACCAGCCTGTCCGCCCTTGTCCTGGCCGCTTGCAGCGGCGGAGAGACGCCGGAAGCGGCCGTTGATGACGCAACAGCCGCGATGCCGGAAACGGACGGCGGCACCGAAACCGCAATGAGCGAAGACGGCGGTCCGGAAGCCGGCACGCTGGACTGGGCGCTGGCTGGCGACTGGCGCGGCGAAAACGCGAGCCGCGACGGATTCCGCCACCCCGGCGAGACACTGGATTTCTTCGGCATTGATCCGGCCTCGACCGTGATCGAGATCTGGCCCGGGGGCGGCTGGTATGCCGAGATCCTGGCGCCCTGGATGAATGGCAATGGCGGTACCTATGTCGCCGCCCATTTCCCGGCTGACAGCGAAAGCGATTATCGCCGCCGCAGCCGCGCCGCGTTCGAGCAACGCTTTGCCGACACGGCGCTGTTCGGTGACATCGCGATCCGCGACTGGGGTCCGGGCGATGCCGGGCTCGGCGAGGCCGGCTCCGCCGATGCTGTCCTGACTTTCCGCAATGTGCACAACTGGATGCGGGGCGGGTTCACCGAGCGTGCCTTCACGGATTTCTACGAGGTCCTGCGCCCGGGCGGCGTGCTCGGCGTGGTCGAGCACCGCCTTCCCGATACCCGGGAACAGGACCCGCTGGCCGGATCCGGCTATGTGCAGGAAGCCTATGTCATTGCCATCGCCCGAGAGGCCGGTTTCGAACTGGTCGAGTCGAGCGAGATCAATGCCAACCCGGCCGATACGGCAGATCACCCGAACGGCGTCTGGACCCTGCCGCCCTCGCAGAGCGGCTGGGATGCCGAAGGGTTTGACTCCTCGCCCTATGAAGCGATCGGCGAGAGCGACCGGATGACCCTGCTCTTCCGCAAGCCGCTGACCAGCCCGGCGCCGGCCGAAGAGGACGAGACCGACTAGTCCGACAGCAATGCCATCGCTTCGGCATGGAGCGATGGCGTCGCCGCGGCGATCAGCTGACCGGTCGAGAAATCCGCCTCACCTGCCCAGTTGGTGATCTTGCCACCGGCCGATGCCACGACCGGTACGAGCGCATGGATATCGTGCGGTCCGAGCCCGGTTTCGATCACCAGGTCCACGCCTCCGGCTGCGAGCAGGCCATAGGCATAGGCGTCCATGCCATAACGCGTCAGACGCGCGGCTTCGCGAATGCGCGAGAAGCGCGCGTAAAGCTCGCCTTCAAAAAGATAAGGGTCGGTGGTGGCCAGAATGGCGCGGTCCAGCCGGTCGACCGTCGAGGTCACAAGCTGCGCTTCGCGGCCAGCGGCCAAAAGGCGGCCCTCCGCCCGTGTTCCCGAAAAGCGTTCACCGGTATGCGGCTGGTCGATCACGCCCAGCACCGGCTGTCCTTCGAATGTCAGGGCGATCAGCACGGCCCAGGTGGGCGAGCCGGCAATGAAGCCGCGCGTTCCGTCGATCGGGTCCAGCGTCCAGGACCAGCCATTCGCGGACGGTTTGAGCGGAAATTCCTCGCCGAGAATGCCGTCTTCGGGGCGTTCCGCCTCGATCAGGCTGCGCATGGCGGTTTCGGCGGCACGGTCGGCCACGGTGACGGGATCGAACCCGCTTGCGGCCTTGTTCTCGACATCTATGCCGGCACGGAAGTGCGGGAGGATGGCGGCACCGGCGGCATCTGCCAGCCGGTGCGCCAAAGCGATATCGTGATCAAGATTGCGCGTCGACATGGCGCTGACCTAACAGCAAGGACAGCGCTTGTCAGCACATTGCGTCTCAGGCGGCGTCGTTGGCCGGTTCGGACGGTTCCAGCGACTTGGCGAGTTCGAGCAGACGCTTGCGCGGACGTTCGCCGAGCCGGTAATAGGCGCGCACGAGATCCATGGTTTCTTTCTGAGAGAGAATGTCAGCGGCCATGACATCGTCGCCATCGTCGCGCTCATCTTCCTGGACCAGCCCGTCATAGAAATACTGCGCCGGAACATCGAGCGAGCGGGACAGCTCGAACAGGCGGCTGGCGCTGACACGGTTGGCGCCACATTCGTATTTCTGGATCTGCTGAAAGCGGATGCCCACAGATTCGGCGAGCTGTTGCTGGGTCAGCCCCAAAAGGCGGCGGCGGCGGCGCAGGCGCTTGCCAATGTGAAAATCGATCTCGTTCGTCATCGTTTCGGCTCCGATAATCGCTTCTGGTCCTACGTCCCCTCGACGTATTCGCGCCAGAGGGGAGCAAGGGCCGTGCCGCCCTTCCCCTGGAAAGCGATTTGCCTTTTATTTTATAGGCTTAAGAGACGATTCCGACCCAGTCCGTGGCAGCGAGATCGGCCAGTACGCGGTTGATGACATTGCGTGTGGCATCGAATGTCCCGGAACGGGTCACACGTTCCTCGTCGAGATAAAGCGCGCGGTTGATCTCGATCTGGACGGCATGCCGGTGCTGACCGGGCTTGCCATAACAGGCCGTCGTATAGCCGCCCGCATAGGGCCGGTTGCGGCGGACCGCGAAACCCTCCTCGCGGAAGATCTGCTCGACCCGCGCCATGATCGCCGGATCGCAGGCCGTGCCGTGGCGGTCGCCGAGCACAATATCAGTGCCGGCAGCGGCGATCGCCGGCATGGAATGGAAATCAAGCAGGATTGCCAGGCCGAAGATATCGCGGGCCGATTTCAGCTCGACATCGATCGCACCGTGATAGGGCCGATAGAACTCCGCGATCCGGCGTCGGCCTTCAGCGACATCCAGCTTCCGGTCATAGAGCGCGCGGCCATTGGCGCTGATGCGCGGAATGACACCGAGCCCGGCCTGCACGTGAGGCGTGGCGCCGGCGCGCGAAGCACTCACCCCCTCGAACAGCGCCGGATCAAGCTCCCGCGTCGACCGGTTGGGATCGATGAAGACACGCGGGAAAGGCGCCAGGACCGACGTGATCCCGCAGGCCGGGGCGGCCTCGATCAGCACGTCTATGTAAGCGTCCTCGGACTTGCGCAGCGCGTCCAGCGGGATCCGGGTCTGGGCCAGCAGGTCGGGCGGATAGGTGCGCCCGGAATGCGGCGACGTGGCGAGGAGCGGCGTTGTGCGCGAGTCCGGCCGTCGCACGATCACGGGATCGGCAATCCTCGCGACGATGGCGGGGGCCGGATCCATTCCGGGTTTCGAGAGGGCCAGATTGGTTTGCGACATATTCTCACCTTTGCCGCGTCCGGATGGCCGGTCAAGCATTTCACGGCGCGTTCAGCGGACTTTTACCTTAATGCGCTATGAGGGCCGCTGAGACTGGATTGGTGGAGATCGCAAAATGGCGAAAATCCTTCTTGCAGAAGACGACGGGTCGATGCGGGATTTCCTGGCCAAGGCCCTGAAAAGAGCCGGCCATGATGTTGTGGCATGTGCGGATGGCGATGAAGGCCTGTCCGTGTTCGAGGCCAACAAGGACGGCTTCGACCTGCTTTTGACGGATATCGTGATGCCCGGCATTGACGGGATCGAGCTGGCCCGGCGTGCCGCCGAGCTGACACCGGCGCTGAAAATCATGTTCATCACCGGATTTGCCGCCGTGGCGCTGAACCCGGGATCGAGCGCACCGACCAATGCCAAGGTGCTGTCCAAGCCCTTCCATTTGCGCGAACTGGTGGACGAGGTCGATCGCGTGATGGCGGCCTGACCAACAATCCCGGACAGGAAAAAGGCCCGCTCGGTGTGAGCGGGCCTTTCTGATTGCAGAACAGCGGCGGACTAGCGCGCCGGGTTCTGGTCGGTCGGCATGCCACACTCATTTGCCAGCCAGCTTGTCAGCTCGGTGAAGAGCGTCAGCTGGTTATCGAAATTGAGCGTGTTCGAGAAGTGGTCGGCATCCGGCAATTCGACAAAGCGATGCGGGATGTTGTTCCGCTCGAGCGCCTGGACCATGAAGCGGCTCTGATAGATCGGAACGCGCTGGTCCACCTCACCATGGATGATGAGCAGCGGGACGGTGATATCGCCGGCAAACTCGTTCGGCGACATGCCGGCATAGCCTTCCTGGATCAGCTCACCACCGATGCCCGGTCCGCCGAAATCGCGCTGTATCACGTCGAGGTCCGACACGCCAGCGCCAGCGATGGCACAATTATAGACCGGAGGCTGGCGCACGGCGGCCGCAAAGGCGGCATAGCCACCATAACTCCAGCCGAACATGGCGACCCGGTCCGGATCGGCCAGGCCCTGATCGACCAGGTAACGGACCCCGTCATCCTTGTCGTCGGACATTGTGATGCCCCACTGGCCCCAGCTCGGCAGCCAGTGGTCGAGGCCATAGCCTTCCGAGCCACGGTATTGCGGCTGCAGCACCATGTAGCCGCGATTGGCGAGCACAGCGGCCCATTCGTCATAGGCGCGGGTCTCGGAGACCCAGGGTCCGCCGTGCGGCAGGACGACAAGCGGATAAGGTGCTTCGCCGAATTCCGGCACGGTGAGGATGCCCGGAATCT
>CBDUFA010000153.1:0-4681 GCA_965366295.1 uncultured Hyphobacterium sp. | reverse complement strand
GGAGCATTTCCAGGGCAGCGTGAACAAGGATCTCGCCGATGTGCTCGGCAATTTCATCAACCGCATCCTGCGCTTCACCAAGTCGCGCTTCGACGGGCAGGTGCCCGAGGGTGGCGAGCCGGGCGAGCATGAAGCCTGGCTGGCGCGCGAAGTGGACGAACGGCTGGCCGCGATCGTTGAAAATTACGAGGCGATGCGCTTCCGCCCGGCCGCCGCCGAGACCCGTGCCCTGTGGGCGGCGGGCAATGAATACCTGACCCGCGCCGAGCCCTGGACTCATTTCAAGACGGATCGCGACAGGGCCGCCATCGGCGTGCGCACCGCGCTGAACCTCGCCGCCCTGATGGCCATCGCCGCCCAGCCCGTCATCCCGAATGCCGCGAAGACCATCCTCGATTGCCTCGGCATCCCCGACACCAATCGCAACTGGCCGGACGAAGCGGCGGCGGACCTGCTCGACGTCTTGCCGCGCGGGCTGGCTGTCACGCCGCCCGACGTGCTGTTTGCCAAGGTCGATGATGACCAGGTGGCGGACTGGACGGCGCGTTTCGGGGGTGAGGGCTAGCCCGGCCCGATGCGTGGACAGATTTTCGGGAAAGAGAATTTCGTCTCCTCCTCCTACTACTACAGTCGCGGCAGCGCGCCGGACCGGCTCACGCGCAAATTGCGTGTGAGGCAAGGCGTTCCGGGTATTTCCCGATGTCCCGGTCATCGCCGGCGCGCCGCCAGCCTGTCTCCTACTGTTTGCAACGGTCGCCTCCGATTTCCAGGGGATTGACTCGCGCCATGCGGGCGCCGGGCCGCAATGCGGCAGATGGCGAGTGTAAGCGGAGACGGGTCGGCGGGGACAAGGCGCGTGCACCGGGTCAGCGACCGGGTTCCCGTCCCGATCCCTCGATCAACGGTGACACAAGCCGATTTCCCGTGCAGGTTGCCGCATACTGAGGCGGGCTAATGGGTGTGTGTCCCTGTTTTCGCCACAACATGGTCGGTTCAGCTTATCGCCTGCTGGAATATGATGGCGCCAATCTGATTTCCGAATATTCCAGCCAAGGCAATATGGAGCACCGCTATGTTCACGGGCCGGGACTGGATGCGCCGCTGGTGCATTATGATTGTTCCTCGGCCTCCGGAGGGACGCTGAATTGCTCGACGGGGTATGACCGGCGTTTCCTGGTCGCCGACGAGCGAGGCTCGGCCATCGCGGAAACAGACAATAGCGGCAATGTGATCTCGCAGAACACTTATGACGAATACGGTGTGCCCGGCTCCGCCAATTCGGGCCGGTTCGGTTATGCCGGGCGTCCCTATCTTTATGTCTCCGGTCTCTATGATAATCGCGCCCGGGCCTATAATCCGCGCCTCGGCCGTTTCATGCAGTCGGACCCGATCGGCCAGGCGGGCGGGATTAATATTTACCGCTATGCCAGCAATGACCCGATCAACCGGATTGATCCATGGGGGCTGAGCGATGAGCCGGAGGACGTAGTCACCGCAATCAGTCCATGGCTAGCCCGGTTGCTCGAGCAATGTTCGCAGCCAGGCGCCATTTGCGGACCAGAACGGATCCGCAGATTGTTTGATCAATTGACAGCTGAGCGAACCAATAGATTGATTGAAGCTATGGCTCGTGAGGCAGCTGCTCTACCGGGGGCAATTGCCGAAGGCGTTTGTAACGCGATAGCGGACGGCCCTGTAGCAGGGGGTTCAATACAGGCAGTTCTAGTGATGGGACAAAATGGCGGACGGGTTGACGTAGGCGCTGGTTTTGAGCCGGGAACTGGTGATGTATTCCTTTCTGGAGATGCCGGTTTTGATTTTAATCCTTTTGATCCAAGCGGCGATGTGGCCGGGCTACAAGCTGGTGTCGGTGTTGGGCCAAACGGGTATAGTTCAAGAGAGGCACTAGAGGGTACTTCGCTTGTTACAGATGTTGACATCGGAGCTTTTAGCGGAACCATTACGTCCAACAATTTTCCGGGAGATGTTCCGACCGATATAACGGGCGGTGGCGCATCGTGGCTTGGGGCCGGCGCAGGCAGCTCTCAAGTTAGAGTTGTGGGCGATACCGTTACAATTTTTAGTATTGGGAGCTGCGGAGAGTAGTATGTGGCGGAAAGTCTATAAAATTTTTGGAACTTTGATGTTCATTTTTGGTGCTTTTCCACTTTTGTTTTCAGCTGTTTTTGGCGAATCTGACAGTAAAGCGATGGTATTTTTAAGTTTTGTTGTTATTTTCGCGATTTCTTACTATATCGGATACTTCTTGTTGTTTGGTCGGCGAAAATAGAGTTCGACAGGCAATTGGCGTCACCTATATAACTAATTGGTACGTGTCCCTATTTATTCCTCGGTACGCTGGTGCATTATGATTGTTCCTCGGCCTCCGGAGGGACGCTGAATTGCTCGACGGGGTATGACCGGCGTTTCCTGGTCGCCGACGAGCGAGGCTCGGCCATCGCGGAAACAGACAATAGCGGCAATGTGATCTCGCAGAACACTTATGACGAATACGGTGTGCCCGGCTCCGCCAATTCGGGCCGGTTCGGTTATGCCGGGCGTCCCTATCTTTATGTCTCCGGTCTCTATGATAATCGCGCCCGGGCCTATAATCCGCGCCTCGGGCGCTTCATGCAGACCGACCCGATCGGACAGGCGGGCGGGCTGAATATCTATAACTATACCGGTGGCGACCCGGTGAACTTCACCGATCCTTTCGGGCTTCGCCACCAGCCTCAATGCCCGCCCGAGGGATGCCGGATTGATCCTCCGGTTACATCAACGGGCCGCAGATTTGGGTCTTGGGAGATGTCAGGTATCCGCGGGATTACCGGTTTTGGGGGACTGGGTATGGCAGGCGGATTGAGTGATGTTAATCAGTCCAACAACAATCAGACTTGCGAGGCTAGCGTGTTGGGAGAAATGTTAAAAGGCTTAGACCAAGAGCTAAATCCAAATTTGATTCCTAGATCTGGCGCTGCCGCTAGCGGAGCTAGTCCAGCAAGCCCGCTTGCCCAGCAAGCGAATATGATTGCCGCATGGCTTGGGGCAGTTGGAGGGCCGCATTCTGTTGCTGCATGGAATAATTTCCAGGGCGGCATCTATTTTGACCCATCTTTGCCACCCGGCGTGGCTGGCCGCACAACACCGGGAGGCGCTATAAGATTGAACGCATCGTTTCAAGCTCATTTAGATGCCGGCACCTATTACGGCGAACTAATGACGCAATTAACCATAGGGCATGAGATCGGACATCATATAATCAGTGTTTATTCGGCTCAAATTCGGCGAGATGAATATAACAACAGCAGAGAGGCCTACAACAAGGATGTTCAAAATGGAGTTGGACCTGCCTCAACAATCGAAAACGCCCTTGATGAATTTGCTAATTGTTTGAGGGGTGCTTAAAATGATTTCGTTGTTACTATCAATACTTACATTCGGCGGAAATGAATGTGGAGAGTATTTTATTTATGAATCATCATTGTCCGATAATGAGATGACGATCTACGTAAATGATGAGCGGTCAGAGGTGTTTTTTGGCCATACCGGTGGCGTGTTTCAGACTTGCGACTTATTCGACGACAATTTTTGCGTTCGCGAGAGCGGCTTGATCATTGCAGATTTTGGCCGCGCCATGCTTCCGGGTGATCGAATATCTGTGGATGGCTATGAAATTGAATACAGGGGAAACAGCACACTGACGATAAACGAAAATAAAATGTTGATTATTGAATATTCGATATTTCATGACAATGAATTGATCTTCGATGTTTCATTCGGACGAGCGGCAGGTTTACGATCGGTACATTCTCATTTTTCTGGAAATACTTATCAGACGATTTGCGAGGTAGGAGCTTTCGCGCATTCGAGTGACTGATGAAGCGTTGCTGCGTCGCGTAGGCCAGATCGGCACCGAACATGATGGCGACGGGCGTGATTACAGCTATGACGAGCTGGGGCGTCTGTTACGCGATGGTCTGTCCACCAGCTTCTCCGAACAGTATAACCACCCCCAATCAAGTTGAGGGCAATGACCTGTTCACCCGCTGCGGGCGGCTCACCGATGAGCGCCTCACCCCCTTGACCCTGCCTTGCTTGCGCTCTCCTATGCGGGCAATGAATTTACGGAGGGGAGTCCCATGAAATCGCTGTTTGCCTCAGTCGCCGCCATCGCCCTGTCGGCCGGTGCGTTTACCGCCGCCGCCAGCGCGCAGGACGATGATCTGCGCAGCGCCATCGAGGCGGATTATTCCGGTTACCTGGAAAGCCTGTACGAGCATTTCCACGCCAATCCGGAACTCTCCCTGATGGAGGTGGAGACGGCGGCGCGCCTGGCCGAAGAGATCCGCGCGCTGGGGTTTGACGTCACAGAGAATGTCGGCGGGACCGGCATTGTCGCCGTGATGGAAAACGGCGAAGGACCGACCCTGATGCTGCGCGCCGATATGGACGGGCTGCCGATCGAGGAAAACACCGGGCTGGATTATGCCTCGACCGTGATGGGCACGGACCGGCGCGGGCTGGAAAGCCATGTCATGCATGCCTGTGCGCACGACACGCACATGACGGCGCTGGTCGGCGCGGCGCGCCAGCTGGTCGAGCGGCGCGACCAATGGTCGGGCACGCTGGTGCTGATCGGCCAGCCGGCCGAGGAGCTGGGCCTGGGCGCGCAGATGAT
>CBDUFA010000152.1:0-4698 GCA_965366295.1 uncultured Hyphobacterium sp. | reverse complement strand
GTGCTGCGCCGCGCCGGTTTCCTCGATGAAACCCATCCCGCCATGCACCTGGATTCCCAGCGAGGCGACCTCGACGCCGATATCCGTGGACCAGGCCTTGGCGATCGGGGTCAGCAATTCCTCGCGCCGCTTGGCCCAGGCGCGGTCTTCGGCCTCGGTCTCGAACTCCGCCTCGTCTGCGGCCATGGCGCAGCAATAACAGATCGCCCGCGCCGCCTCGATGCGGGACTTCATCGCGGTCAGCATCCCGCGCACGTCCGGATGTTGGATAATGGCATGCGGCGGCTCACCCTCGGCGCCCGGTGCGCGCCCCTGCTTGCGTTCCTGGGCATAGGCCAGGGCCTGCTGATAAGCGCGCTCGGCAATACCGACACCCTGCACGCCAACGGCCAGCCGGGCGGCATTCATCATGATGAACATGGCGGCCATGCCGCCGAACTCCTCGCCGATCAGCCAGCCCCTGGCGCCCGACATTTCCATGACGCAGGTCGGGCTGCCATGAATGCCCATCTTGTGTTCCAGCCCGATGGCCTTGATCGCGTTGCGTTCGCCAAGCGAGCCATCCTCATTGACCAGGAATTTCGGGATCAGGAAGAGCGAGATGCCTTTCGTGCCGGACGGGCCATCAGGTGTGCGGGCCAGCACGCAATGAATGATGTTCTCCGCGCAATCATGTTCGCCCCAGGTAATGAAAATCTTCTGCCCGGTAATCGAGAAGCTGCCATCGGGATTGGGCTCGGCCTTGGTACGTAGCGCACCCACATCGGAACCCGCAGACGGTTCGGTCAGCTGCATCGAGGCCGACCATTCCCCGGTCATCAGCCGGGGCAGATACATCGCCTTCTGTTCGTCCGATCCCTTGGCAATCAGCGCCTCGATAGCGCCGAAAGTCAGCATCGGCCCGAGGCTGAAGGCCATGTTGGCCGATTGTAGGGTTTCCATGACCGCCGCCCCCAGCGCGCGGGGCAGGCCCATTCCACCGTGCTCGGCCGGGAATTGAAGTCCCTGCCATCCGCCTTCGACGAATTGCGCATACGCCTCCCGGATGCCTTTCGGCGTCGTCACCACACCGTCTTCCAGCGTGCAGCCCTCGAGGTCTCCGGGGCGGTTGAGCGGGGCGAGCACGTCGCCGGCAAACTTGCCGGCTTCCGCCAGGATGGCCGCCGTCAGGTCCGACGACAGGTCCGGAAAAGCGCCCGTCGTCTTGAGCCCGTCCATGACGGCGATTTCCTCGAGTGCAAAGCGGATGTCGTCGATTGGTGCGCGATACATGTCCGGTCCCCTGGCTAGACTGACCGACAAGATAGCGCCGGAATATTTTGCGTCGACCATTTGGATGTGCGGCGAATTGCACTACGTCAATTGCCATGAACCGGCTCTTTGCCTGTCTGCTCCTGCTTTTGCTCAGCGCGTGCGTCAGTGCGCCGACGCGCGATCCCGTCGACATACCTCCCGGCGACTGGCAACTGGATCAGCGGCACGCCTCGGTCACCTGGCAGGCCCGGCATTTCGGCCTGTCCTGGTTCACAGCGCGCTTTGACAGGGTGGACGCCAGCCTGACCTTCGACGCCGCAAATCCCGAAGCGGCCCAACTCGTCGCCGTCATTGCGGCACAATCCGTTTCGACCGGCAATGACGCCTTCGACGACACGCTGCGCGGCGGCAACTGGTTTGCGGCGGACCGGCACCCGCAAATCGTGTTCGAAAGCCATGATATCGAGATCACCGGCGAACAGACCGGAATCGCCCATGGCGAACTGACGATACGCGGCGTGACGCATGCGGCAGAAATGCACATTGAGTTCTACGGTGGAAACTTCAATTTTCTCGAAAGCAGGGATGCCATCGGATTCGGAGCGGATATGATGGTGTCGCGGTCGGATTACGGGATCGGACAGCTGATACCGGCGGCAATCGCCGGAGATGATGTCCGGATCCGGATCGAGGCCGAGTTTCTTCGGGAGGACTGAAATGACGGAATCCGCGCGTTACACCAGCGTTGCCATCACCCTGCACTGGGTGATTGCCGTACTGATTGTCGGCATGGTGTTTTTTGGCTGGCAGGCAGACGATGCCCGCGGAGCCCTTCGGGCGGGCGATACGTCCGTCACCCTCGAGGACGTGCGTTTCCTCTTCAACTGGCACAAGACCGTCGGCCTGCTGGTGCTGGCGCTCAGCCTGGTGCGGCTTGGCTGGCGCCTCACGCACAAGGCCCCGCCCCTGCCCGATGGCATGAAGTCGTGGGAACGGTTCGCCGCGATTGCCGCGCACTGGGGCTTTTACGCCTTGATGATCGGCCTGCCGCTCGGAGGCTGGATCACGGCGTCCTCCTCGTCCGCATCGTCGGCCGGCTGGCTGTTCAACATGGAATCGCTGCCAATCCCCTCGCTCACCGGCGAGAACGAGGCGCTGCACGAGGCCGCCGGTTTCATGCATTCCAAGGGCGCCTGGGTGCTGCTCGTCCTTTTGGGCATCCACGTCCTCGCGGGTCTGAAGCACCATTTCGCCGATCGCGATGACGTTCTCACCCGGATGCTGCCTTTCCTGAAAACAAGAGGCTGAACCATGAAATTCCTCCCCCTGGGGCTTGTGCTGCTGGCATCGGCCCCGGCCATCGCTTCGGACTGGACGCCAGATCCGGCCGCAAGCACCGTCACCTTCACCACCGAGGTCTTCAACCGGCCTCTGACCGGCAGCTTCGGCACGTTCGAGGCCGATATCACGCTGGATACCACCGATCTTGCCACAGCGCGGATTGAAGGCCGCGTCAGCGTGGCCAGCGGCGAAACCGGCAATGGCGAATATGATTCCGAGATGACCGGGCGCGACGGGCTGGACGCTGAAAACCATCCCCTGGCTGTTTTCTCGTCCACGGACATCAGCGAAAGCACGGACTGCGAAGACGGCGACGGCCAATGCTATCTCGCGGTCGGGACCTTGACGATCGCCGGAGAGACGCAGCCGGCGCAGCTGCCTTTCCGTCTCGTCATCGACGGAGATCGCGCGTTCGCCGACGGTCAATTGACCGTCGACCGGGCGGATTTCGGCATCGGCGCCAGCACCTGGGGCGAGGCGGCGGAAACCGTCAATGTGCTGCTTCATATTGAAGCAACGCGCTAAGCAGACTTGATCCGCCCGCCATCGCGGCGCTAGCTGACAGCATGCTTGCGCCCATTCTCTCCGGCTCTTCCGGCTCGGCCATCGAGCAGGCGGCCCGCATTCTTGCCGGGGGCGGTCTCGTCGCGATTCCGACCGAAACGGTGTACGGGCTGGCCGCTGACGCCACCAATGGCGAAGCGGTCGCCGCGATCTACACCGCCAAGGGCCGCCCTGCCTTCAACCCGTTGATCTCGCATGTCAGCGGGCTCGAAATGGCAGAGCAGGTCGCGGTCTTCACACCGCTGGCGCGCCAGTTGGCCGAGCGGTTCTGGCCTGGCCCGCTCACGCTCGTCCTGCCCCGCGCGCCCGGCTGCGCGGTGAGCGAACTCGCCAGCGCCGGGCTCGACACGATTGCCCTGCGATGCCCCGGCCACGAGATTGCGCGCAAGCTGATCACGCATTTCGGCAAGCCCCTTGTTGCGCCAAGCGCCAACCCGTCCGGCGGGGTCAGCCCGACCACCGCCTTGCATGTCGCGGACGGGCTGGGCGAGAAGATCCAGTTCATCCTTGATGGCGGTCCGTGTAGCGTCGGCGTTGAATCAACCGTGATCGGCTTTGACGGCGACACCCCCCTGCTCTTGCGGAAGGGCGGGCTGGCCCGGCGCGAGATCGAAGCCATCACCGGTCCGCTTTCAAAGCCCGATGCCAAATCGCCCAAGGCCTCGCCGGGCATGCTGCAGAGTCATTATGCGCCCCAGGTGCCGCTCCGGCTTAATGCCACAACCGCCTATGATGGCGAGACGCTGCTCGGCTTTGGCCGGGTGAAAGGCACCGAGCTGAGCCTGTCACCGGACGGCGACCTGGCAGAGGCTGCGGCCAATCTGTTTGCCTATCTGCGCAAGCTCGACACGCCCGATATCCGGCGCATTGCGGTCGCGCCGATTCCCGACGAAGGTCTGGGCGAGGCCATCAATGACCGCCTCGAACGCGCCGCTGCCCCGAGAGACAAGTCCGCATGAGCCAGGATGCCATTGCCGCCCTCAAATCCGCGCTCGGCCCGAAAGGCTGGAGCGAGGACGCCAACGATATCGCACCGCATACACGCGACTGGCGCGGCCGCTGGCAAGGCGAGACCCCGATCCTGTTGAAACCGGCATCGACGGAGGAGGTGTCACGCGCCGTCGCGATATGCGCCGAAGCCGGGCTGGCCATCACGCCGCAGGGCGGAAATACCGGCCTGGTCGGCGGCTCCATTCCGCGCGGAGAAGTCCTGCTCTCCCTGTCGCGGATGCGGACGGTCCGCGAGATCGACACCGCCAACGACTCCCTCACCGCCGAGGCCGGCTGCGTCCTTGAAAACATCCAGGGCGACGCCGCGGCGCAGAACCGCCTCTTTCCCTTGAGCCTCGGCTCGCAGGGCACAGCCACGATCGGCGGCCTGATCTCGACCAATGCTGGCGGCGTTCACGTGCTGCGCTACGGCATGATGCGCGACCTGGTGCTGGGCATCGAGGCGGTGCTGCCGGACGGGCGCGTCTGGAACGGGCTTCGCGGCCTGCGCAAGGACAATTCGGGCTATGATCTCAAGCAGATGTTTAT
>CBDUFA010000151.1:0-4718 GCA_965366295.1 uncultured Hyphobacterium sp. | reverse complement strand
AGTCGATCCGCATCATGTCGGATGCCTGCCTGTCCTTCACCGACAAGTGCGTGGTGGGTATCAAGGCGAATGAAGACCGGATCACGGACCTGATGGAAAAATCCCTCATGCTGGTGACGGCGCTGGCCCCGACCATTGGCTATGACAATGCCACCAAGGTCGCCAAGACCGCGCACAAGAACGGCACCACGCTGAAGGAAGAGGCCGTCAAGCTGGGCTTTGTGACGGCGGAAGAATTCGACAAGGCGGTCGTGCCCGCCGACATGATCAAGCCGAAATAGTGTGGACATCCCCGCAGATGCGGCACGAGCCGCATTGCGGGTCTGGCAATGCGTCATCCTCCGGTTTAACCGGAGGACCTCGTCATCAAGACCCTCCGATCAAGTCGGAGGGTGACGGTTTTTGTCTAAATCAGTACGCCGTTGGATCAATAACCCCCGATATCCGCCAGCACGGCTTCCATGCCCGGGTCGCGGCCCGCGGCCCAGGCCTCGAAATCCAGCGGTGCGGCGATGTCGACGTCGAGATCATCCACGATAACCGGGAAGATATGCAAACTGCCCCAATGGCAGATGAAGATGCCCTCGCAGCCATTCTGGAGATCGTAGAAGCCGGTTGAATACCGCGCCCGGAAGCCGGAGTTCGGCAGCGAATACCAGAAGCCCTCTGCCCAGAATTGCAGCCTGTCGCCGATCGCTTCGCCCACGATGATGGTGCGGTCCGGGGCGGCCTGCTTGGCCATCGCCATGTTGACGATCCCCGCCGAGAAGGTGTTGCCGGCGGCCAGCAAATAGACACGGCCATTCGGGCCGACAATCTCGCCCAGCGCGCTCATCAGCGGTTCCGTCTGGGTCAGATCCCCGCCGCCATTGAAGCGCTGGTCGACGATCACATAACGGGGCGCCATTTGGCGGATCTCCGTTTCGGCGCGGGCCACCCAGGCGCTGAGCGTTTCGCCGCTGTCATCATCGAGATTGGACCGGATCGAGATGTAGACGGTTTCGCCGTCCGGCAGTGCCTCGAACCAGTAATCATGGTCCGGACGCGACAGGTAGAGCGGTTGTGCGGCAGGCTGGAAGACCTGCCAGCGGTCATCCTCGCTGCGCCAGGGCATCAACAGGTCTGCGGAATAAAGCCGCGTTGCACCGTCGACCGGCGCGACGGGCTCCAGCGCTGTGCTGCCGGCGGTCCCCGTCAGGTCGACATAATCAATGCGGACCGGCCCCGCGCCCAGTCCGGCCGCCTCCAGATAGGCCGGGGTTTCCAGCAGCAGAGGCGCAAACGTCAGATAGCTGGCATCCACGCCGCCAAAGGCGTCGCGGAACGCCATGATTGCCTCGGCCGCCGGTACACCATTCATGGAGGTAATCCGGGCACCGAGCAGGTCTTCATGGCCGGGCAGCACGCGCAGGATACGCAATTCGCCGTCCATCCAGGCCGAGCGGACCGGCAGGCGCGGGAAGGCTTCGACCATGCGGGTCGCCGATGCATTCGAGTGCCCGTTGTCGATCATCGCCTGGATACGGGCGAGTTCGAGCTGGAAACCGGCATCCGTTAGTTCACCGGCGCGGGCTTCGAGCGCGTTCACCGCGGCGGCGAACTCGGCGCGGGACTCGTCGTCCAGAGAACGCTCATTGCGGCGGACATGATCGAAATGCTCCAGATCCTGGAGCCGGGCTTCGAGCACGGTCTCCGGCTCGCCCTGGAACAGGGGCGGGACGGGTATCGGGTGGAAGGCGATGATCGTCGCGATGATCAAGAGGATATTACGGCCGAGCCAGGCCAGCCCGGCGGCGATCAGCAGATAGCCCCACCAGGGAATCATCCGGAAGGGGAAGGTAAAAGCGCGCCAGATTGCAGACATGTCGACCAACCTTTTATTGTTGTGGTTGGACCTAAGATGCGCATGATTCAGCTATTGGATGCGTGGAAGCTGAATTTATCCGACGCTTAATGCCAGCATACGTGAAATTTCCATCTGCGAACGTCCGGTTTCGGTGGTCCAGTGATTGAACGCGTCCTGCACATTCTGCATCGCCGCCTTTCCGGTCGGGGCCTTGTCGATCACGCCTTCACGGATCAGCGCCTTGACCACATCGCCCGAGGCGATGAAGGCATCCCAGCCGGAAAAACGCAGGAAATACTGACCGGTATTGCCGCCGAGCCGTGAGCCGCGCTTCGCGAACAGCTGCAATAATCCCACCTGGTCTGATGCCGGCCAACCCGCGAGAAATGCGCCGAACCCGCCATGTTCCGCGGCAATGTCCTGCACGAATTGCGCGTTCTGCACGGTGGCGGTGATCTTCTGGCCATTGCGCACGATGCGTTCGTCGGAGACCAGCCGGGCGATATCATCGTCGGAATAGAGCGCGACGCGGCCCGGATCGAACCCGTCAAAGGAGGCTTCGAACCCGTCCCACTTGGCCTCGATCACTTTCCAGACAAAACCGGCTGAAAACACCGCCTTCGTCATGCCGGCGAGCCAGCGATCATCGGGAATGGCGGCCAGCTCGGCTGCCGTTTTCGGGCGACCCAGCTTGGCTTCGACGGCATCGCGGTTGCCATGATGCTGGATGGCGAGCGCTTCGATCTCGTCAAACGGGCGCGTTCGCGGGCCGCGCCCCGGCCGGCTAGCGGGCAAAGCTCTCACCTCTGATCGCGGCATCCACATCAGGATAAGCCGCGTTGATCAGCAGGGCGCGATCCACCCCGCATTCAAACGTCCGGGCGAGCCGGTCAGCGGCATCCTGCGCGATCCGGTTGGCATGGCTCACCTGATCCGCCTCGATATGGGCGATCATGCAGGTGCCGCCTGCCTGTTCATCGCGCAGCGCGGAGATGGTCAGCGTGCTGATCTGGCGCCAATCCCCGCCATCCGCGGAAGGCAGGTTGGCATGGTAACGGTGAATGGCAGCATAGGCCGGTCCGCCTTCATCCTCGGTGCGCCATTCGATAACGGTGTGGAATTCGCCAAAATTCCCGCGTGTATAGGGATAGTTGAAGACGGCCGGACGCTGGTCATCGGGAATCGGGGCGGCGTCCCTTCGGAAGGTGGATCGCTGGCCATGTTCACCACCATCCAGGTGCAGCACCCAGCCGTCATAGCCGGGGCATACCGCATAAAAATAATAGCCCTGGTCAGCTTCTTCCTCGAGTGTCCTGCAGTCGTCACCATCCGTGCGCGTATAGGCGCTGTATGGCGCGGCTGCGGCCACAGACGCGGCCAGCAGACAGGCCGAAGCGGCCGCGAGAAGCGTTCTACTCATGGGTTCCCCCGATCATAAGTTACGAAAAAGATGAACCAGATAGCGTGGCAATCCAAGCGATTTATGGCCGGTCTTGACCGCATCGGGCGATACAGGCTTCAAACAGGATCGGCTTTGCTGACCGGCTTTCCTGCCGGCCTGTGCGAAGGAAAGGCTGCTTCCATGCTCCTGAAACGCTCGATCTCGATTGCCGGCCACCGCACCAGCCTCGCCCTCGAGGCGGAGTTCTGGGCGGTGCTGGATCAGGCCGCGGCTACGCGCGGGCTGGCCTTCGCGGCGCTGATCCGGGAGATCGACGAACAGCGCGCCAAGAGCGATCCGGACCAGCCGCTGTCCTCGGCCTGCCGGGTATTCGCCTTGGCCGAGGCGCAATCCCCGAAAGCGACCTAGCCGGCGTTGCAGCCCGCTTCGAGGCCGGCCAGCACCGGGTCCCAGCCCATGTGATAGCCTTCGCGCAGCGTCTCGCCGTCCGGGTCGTTTTCCCAGCCGCTATGGGTCAGGTCGATGCGCGTGCGGCCATCGCCGAGATCGGTGAAGAGGATTTCCACCTCGGTGGCCTGCGCATCCGGCTTGTCGAACTGCCAGGAGTGGACCAGCCGCTTGCCGGGCTCCCAGATGCGGATCGTGCCCCAGCTGCGCCGCGTGCCGCCGGCGGAAACCTCGTAAAGCTGGCCGCCTGCCTGTTCATCCATGGCCACGCGCGCCGGGGGCACACCCTCGCGGTCAGCGCCCAGCGAATGGGTTTCCTTGGGCCACCAGGCGTCGAAATTCTGCGTGTAGAAGCGGAAGGCCGCCTCGGCATCCCGGTTCACGGTGATGGTTTTCTCAACCGGCTTGATCGTCTTCATGGTCTTCGCGCTCCAGCGCCGCCTTGTATTGCGCCAGCGCCAGATCCCAGAACCCGTCCACCCAGTCCCGCAACTCCTGAAGCGCCGCGAGACGGATGGAA
Organism: uncultured Hyphobacterium sp.; assembly: GCA_965366295.1. Lineage (GTDB taxonomy): Bacteria > Pseudomonadota > Alphaproteobacteria > Caulobacterales > Maricaulaceae > Hyphobacterium. The sequence goes on along the minus strand of CBDUFA010000151.1, from coordinate 503 downwards.
TAGATCCGGCTGGTGCCGCGCCGTTCAACATCCACCAGGCCGGCATCGCGCAGCACTTTCAGGTGCTGGGAGATCGCCGGACGGCTGACCGGAAAGCGCTGCGCCAGTGTTCCCGCCGCCACCGGCCCGTCACGCAAGCCTTCGAAGACGGCGCGGCGGGTGGGATCGGACAGGACGGTGAGCGCTTCTTGGTAAGCCATAACTTACGTTAGTATTTACTAACGCTTGAGTCAATGCCCGCTTGACCGCCGCCACGCGCCGCGGTCTAAGCGCTTATGTCCTCGGGCGAATCTTCCCAGTCGCAATGGGCGGTGTTCCGGCACCGGCCCTATCTCATCTACTGGCTGGCGCGGTCGCTGACCTCCTTTGCCGTCCAGATCCAGGTCGTGGCGCTGGGCTGGCAGGTCTATGCGCTGACCGAGAACCCGCTGGATCTGGGCCTGATCGGCCTGTCGCAGTTTGCCCCGGCGCTCCTGCTCGTGCTGGTCACCGGCGCGGTGGCC
>CBDUFA010000150.1:0-4755 GCA_965366295.1 uncultured Hyphobacterium sp. | reverse complement strand
ACCGGATCCTGGCACCGGGAGGCGGGTCATGACGCCGGAACTCCGCCGTATCCTGTCGCTGGCCGGAGCCGCGCTCGTCCTGCTTGCGGCGATCACCGCCTTTGCCATCACGCTGGCCGGCTGGACCGGTGTCCAGGACGAAACCCGGACCGCGATCGCCGAACAGGCCATACCGCCTGCCGCGGATCCGGCCCGCTATCTGTCGCCCGGCGAAAGCCATGCCGTGGCCGGCTCGAACCTGCAGACGCGCCTCAACGAGGCGGCGCGGGAGGCCGGGCTGACCACCGGCCGCGTCAATATCGCCCCCGTCGATACCAATGACCCGCTGGCCGTCCTCGTCGAATTCCAGGCGGAAGGCGAGATGGCCGATCTCGCCCACCTGCTTCACAGCATCGAGACAAGCCTTCCGGCCCTGATCATCGAGGATGTCCAGTTGACGCCGGTCCGGCGTTCCGACCGTTTGCAGATGACGGCCACGGTGCGGGCGCGCCGCGAACCGGGAGGCCGCTCATGAACCAGCGCACACGCATCATGCTGGTGATTGCCGCCGTGCTCACCCTGGTCGCGATCCTTCGCTATACGGTTTTTGCCGGCGGCCAGACAACGGACCTGGTGCAACCGGCCCCGCCACCGCAGGCGAATGTCGAGATCCGCCAGGAGAGCGGCGATTTCCTGCCGCCTTTCAGTGCGTTCGCGGCGATCACCGACCGGCCGCTCTTCCGCGCCGACCGGCGCCCGGCACCGGAAATGGTCGTCGAAACGCCCGTGACCCAGACACCGGTACAGCAGCCGGATGGCGTGCCGGAATTCACGGTGATCGGGACAGTCACCGGCCCCAATGGCGGGGTGGCGACCATCCGCCTGAACGATGAAGCCGGCCGCTATTATGTCGGCGACACGGTGGATGGCTGGCGCGTCGAGGAGATCACCACCAGCATGGTGGAGGTGAGCCGGAACGGGGCCACCTACCGCGTCCGCATCGGCGAAGACGAGTAATTCGGCGGGCAATGCCGCAACACTGAATCGTCACAGGATTGGCCGCTGACAGCATTGCGGGGCCGCGGATTCGCGTTATGGTATTAATCAGCGAGGCGATAGCCGCCGCCTGAGCGGCGACAAGGGAGTTCGGTATGTACAAGTCAGTTATTTCCGCGATGGCGCTGTCCGCCATGACCGTCGGCGCAGCTGTCGCGGACGATATGTTCCAGGGCGTTGAAACCCTTGCCTATTCTGGCGGACCGGGCGAGGAAATCCGCTTCTCCACCCTGTCGCCGGATGTCATGGCGATGGATGTCGGCGAGCGTATCGATCTCAATTTCGGCCGGGGCTACACTGCCACGCTGGACCGGATCGACCAGCAGGCCATGGGGGCCCGCACCTGGGTTGGCCGGCTCGAAGGCGGTGATATCACCGACCGGGTCATCATTTCCGAGCTCAACGGCGTCGCTTTCGGCCGCATTTCGACCGATGACGGTGTCTGGTACATCATCCCCGGCGAAAACGGCGGCCACCGCATTTTCCAGCACGCCGAGAACGCCGTGCGGGCCGATTGGGGCGATGACGGCATCCTGCCCTCGGCCGACAGCGTGATCGCCGAGTTCTCGCCGCAGGTTGAAAGCGCGGGCGACATCTCCGCACCCGCCGCCGTGACCGTCGGGTCGAACGGAACCGTCGATCTCATGGTGCTCTATACCCAGTCCATGGAAGACACCTGGGGGCTCGCCGTCGGCGGCCGTATCCAGTATCTCGTCGCCCTGCTCGACCAGGCGCTGATCGACAGCGACACGGGCATGCGCGCGCGCCTCGTTTATCTCGACTCGCTGGCCGCCAGCGAAACCGCCGGCAATACGCCGACCCTGTATGATCTGCAGGACGGGGCCGGCAAGGGGATCGCGTCCGACAACAGCCCCGACGGTGCCGGGCAGGATTTCAGCGCCCTGATGGCCATCCGCGATGCGGTCGGCGCCGACCTGGTATCCATTGTCCGCCGCCACTACAGCGGTTCGGGCACGGTCAACCGGTCGGGCTCGTCCTGCGGCGTCGCCTTCGTCAATGGCGGCAGCCAGGACGTGATTGGCGCGGCCAATGCCGTCAATGGTGTTGCCGTTGTCAGCGACTTCGTGAACGGCAATGATACCAATCTTCTGGACGGCTATTCCTTCTGTTCCGATTACACCTTCGCCCACGAGACCGGCCACAATCTCGGCTTCTCGCACAATCTGGAGGATTCCAGCCCGGGCGCCGGCGTACGTGATTTCGCACACGGCCACCGCGTCGATTGCGAGTTCACCACCATCATGGCCTATGGCTCGGACGGCGATGTCAGCTGCCCGGGAACCGGCCGCAACGAGGAAGAAGCCCCGTACTTCTCCAACCCCGACCTGACGCTTTGCCCGGGGGGTGCGGCCTGCGGCATCGCCGCCGCCTCGCCATCGGGCCTGTCCACGCCGCTGGCCGACAACCAGGACCCGGCGGACAATGCCCGCGCGGCCCGCGAAGAAGGCAAGAATGTCACCATCTTCCGCTCGGAAGCCCCGCGTGTCGTCTCCTCGGTGCTGCCGATCACAAGGTCGGTCCAGAACGGCGATACGGCCACGGCGTTCGCCACCATCATCAACCCGGCGTCGACCGGCACGACCGCAACCGATTGCCGGCTGCGCCTGGCCGGCTCGGATGCCTCGTCCTTCTCCTACCAGACGACGACGGCGGCCAACGCGTTGACCGGAACGGTCAACACGCCGGTCGATATTCCGTCCGGCGGAACGCAGAACTTCATCTTCTCGGTGACGTCTGCGACGACGTTTGCGGACAATGTGAACGCGGTCGGCACGGTCATTCCGAGCTCCAACAACGAGACCGACCTGTTCATCGAGGCCACCTGCACCAACCGGCGCTCGGCCGAATATGTGCTCGGTCTGAACTCGCTTACCTTCCTGTCGCAATCGACGGCACCGGCTGACGTCATCGCGCTCGCCGCGACGATCAACAATGATGGCCGGATCAATGTGCCGACCACCGGCAACAGGGTTGGCGTGGCATCCGTCGCCGTCAGCAATGTCGGTGCCGGCGCGGTGATCACGGCCTCGGCGGATACCGGCGGACGTTCGCTGGAAATCTCCGAGATCGAGGTCTGTGCGACCAACGCTTCGGGCACCTGCATCACCACCCGCGGTCCGACTGCGACCCTGGCGCTGAATGCCAATGCGACGGCGACCTTCGCGGTCTTTGTGCGCGGCACCGGAGCCGCCATCGCCAACGATCCCGCCCGCAACCGGGTCTTCATCCGGTTCAACGAGGGCAGCGCGGCACGCGGCGCCACCAGCGTCGCCGTCCGCACGCAATAGGGAGAGCGGAAATGACCCTTCGCAAGGCCAGCATTGCCGCCGCGATTGCATTTGCAGCCGCCACCGGCGGCACCGCCTTCGCTGACATCACGGCGTCGCAGGACGCGGGTGTCTGGCAGGTCTCCGCTGAAGGCGAAGCCCTGTCCGAGGTCTTGTCGGCAATCCAGGCCGAGGCCGGTTTCCGCCTCGTCGGCGCTGACCGGCTGGTCGAGGACAATCCGGTCAATGCCGACCTGTCGGGTTCGCTCGACGATGTGCTCGCACGCCTTCTGTCCGGCTTCGACTATGCGCTGGTTTATGGCGAGACGCCGGAGACCCGCGATCAGCTGCAGCGCGTCGTGCTGCTGTCCGGCCGCTCGGGCGATGCTCCGGACGAAACCCAGCGCGTTCGCGTCGAGCGGGTCACATCCGACATGTCGGAAGAGGATGGAGAACGCGTCAGCGACATGCTGGCGCGCCAGGTCCAGCCGCTGATCGATGCCGAAAGCGGCGATGACGAGACTGACGCGGGGTCGTCTTCGGTCGCTGCGGCCGCAACGACGCCATCGCCTTCATCCGCGTCTGATTCATCCGGCGGAGACGATTACGAGCTCGACCCCGAAACCCAGGCCGCGCTGGCCGAGGCAACGCGCCGGGCCCAGCAGGATCTGCAAGCGCTGGTCAATGCGCTGCAGGCCGCCGAGGACAATGGCGACAACTAGCGTCGCAATGCGGGAAGACCTGTACTGGCACCCCGGTCATCGGCCGGGGTGTTTCAGTATTCGCCTTCCGGCAGGCCCAGGGCCAGGGAGAGATTCTGCATCGCCTGGACGGCCGCGCCCTTGAGCAGATTGTCGAGCACGCTGACCAGTGCGAGCTGACGGCCGTCTTCGCTGATCGAAAACCCACCGATCATGGCGCCCGGCCGGCCGGCGATCATGGCCGGTTCCGGAATATCCCCGCTGACCTCGATTAGCGGCTCTCCGGCATAGAATTCGGCATAGGCGCGCTGCACGGCGTCCACGGAGGACGGCGCGTTCAGCTCGATCCGGACGGTCGTCATCAGGCCGGAGAAGAACGGTGCCACATGCGGTGAAAACCGGATGGATTCGCCGAGATGCCGCGCCATCTCGCGCTCATGGATATGACCGGTCAGCGCGTAAGGCATCAGATTGTCCTTCAGCGCCTCCGGGTCATTCTTGCGCGAGGGCGTCGTACCGGCGCCGGAATAGCCCGAGACGCCGAACACATGCGCCGGACCGGCAATTTGCCCGCGCAGAGGGGCAACTGCCAGCTGGCCACACGTCGCATAGCAACCGGGATTGGCGATCCGCTTTGCCCCCCGGAGGGCGTCACGGCCGTAGATTTCCGGCAGACCGTACACCCAATCCTCGCTGAATCGCCCATCCGCCGAGAGATCGACGATCACGGT
>CBDUFA010000149.1:0-4782 GCA_965366295.1 uncultured Hyphobacterium sp. | reverse complement strand
CTCGACCCATTCGCGGTTCATCGCATGGGCCCGGAAAGGCGTGGTCGAGATATCGGTTCCGGCATGGTCATAGCCGGTATTGAGATCATAGGTCCGCGTGCCACAGGCCCAGTCCATGCGGGAATTCGGCGAGGCCGGGTCTAGGTCGACGAAATTGCCGCTGAACGTCACCCGGAACAGATCGGCATTGGCGCGGGCGCGGACCGGATAGATCAGCCGGTCATAATCGGCGCGCGCGCTGACACCATCGACAGCCGCCGGCGCCACACCGAGGCGCGCCAGGTTCTGCGCGATCTCGGCCCGGATGGCGGCATAATCGATCGGCGCATGAAGCGGCGCCGGATCGGCGGGCGGCGGCAGATCGCTTTCCTGGGCGAAAAGCGCCGGCGCAAGACACACGAACAGACAAAGGGAAATCGGCAATCGGGGCATGAACAGTGATCCGCCCGGCCATGCCCGGCGGCTCCTTCCTGATGCGCCCACGTCCCTTTCGGGACATCCTGTCTAGTCGATCCCGCCACCGCCGCCAATCAGTTTTGCGTGAAACCGGTCAGTGCGTCCGCACCGCCACGCTGGTCGATCCACGGATCACCCCGCCAGCATCCTCGGCGACCAGGCGGATGCGGCTCCGGGCCGGTGCAAAGCTGACCACCGCGCCGCCCGGCCGCGCGAAGACCGCGAAGCTGGCGGTTTCCCCGGCGGCGAAAATCCGCGAGACGGCCAGGCTCGCCGGGGCGAGGCAGGTGCCGGCCGCCGGATCGGTCTCGCACAGGACGAGGTCCAGCCCGGCCGCCTCGCCCGTGCCCTGTGGCCGGACGTTGAGCGCGCCGGCCGCGCCGACATTGGCCACGGCCACCGCGAAGGCGCCGTTCGTATCGGCATCCGCCAGCCGCAGGACACCGTCCGCCGAGGGCGTGATCGCGATCGCGACAAGGTCCGGTGTCGCAATTGCACCGAAGGAGAGCAGCGCCGAATTGATCCCGCCCAGATAGGGCGCGGCATCGCCATTATCGCACTTGAAGCGGACCGGCAGCTCATAACCCCTTGCCTCGGAATCGGCTTCCGGCCGGAAACTCAGCACGAAGGAGCGCGACCCGCGCGGCGGGATATCGAAGATCGCGTTTTCCGGGCCGGAGGCGGCATTGGTCGCCGGGTCGGTCATCCGGTAGCGGAACTGCCCGTCAAACGGCGCGCCCGGCCCGATCCAGCAGCCTTCGGCGGAAACATCGGAATTGTTGACGACGGTCGCGAAGACACTCGCCAGCTCCCCGGTTTGCACCGAGCGGCTGGCGGGCAGTGTCGCCGAGGCCAGCCGGACGCCCGCATCCGGCGCGTGTGAGACATAGAAGGCCCGCTCACGGATGTCGCCGGCATAGCGGGTGCGGATCCGCCAAGTGCCGGACGGGGCATCCAGCGGCAGCGTGTAGCTGAAAACCGAGTGGTTGACGAAAGCCAGCGGAAAGACCGGGCCGAGGAAGCTGTCGCTCGCGACGACATTGCCGGCGGGATCGAGCATGTCGGTCTCGGCGGCCACATCCTGCGCCTGGTCACGGACGAATACGCTGGCGAACACCGCCTCGCCGGGCGCAAAGCTCTGCCGGAAATGCGCGGCTTCCGGTTGGCCGTATTGGGAGGGGCGGACCGGCGCGGCATCATGCGTGAAAATGCCGGTGATGACCGGATCGGTGTAATCGTGCTGGTGCTGCCAGACCGGTTCCGGCCCGCTGGCACACGGCCCGCCATAGGGATCGACAATGCGCTGGAACCGCGCCGGGTGGTGCATCTGGAAATGCAGGTGCGGCTCGCTCGACGTGCCGGAGCTGGCCGCGAGGCCGAGATAATCACCGGCCTGCACACGCTCCCCAATCTCGAGCGGGACGACGCTGTCGCGGGCAAGGTGATAATAGAACACCTCCATCCCGTCATCCTGCCGGATAACGATATAGTTCGAGATCACCGACTCGTTGCGGCCGCGCGCATTCCGGTCCGGCTCGCCATCATGGCGGTCGAGGACCACACCGCCCGCCGCCGCGATCACTTCCATCCAGCCGGCCTCGGTGGACACTTCCTGGAAGGTGGAGGCCACGAAATCCGTGCCGGCATGGTCATAGCCGCCGGGCAGGTCATAGGTCCGCACGCCGCATTCGTAATCGCGCAGGAAGCCCGGCCCATACGCATCGTGATCGACGTAATTGGTAACGAGATGCACCCGGAAGGGCGTGGCATTGGCACGGGCGCGCACCGGAAAGAGCAGGCGCTCGAAATCGGTGCGCTCGGGCTCGGCCGCTCCATTATCCAGACCGAGCGCCGCGCGGTTGGCTTCAACGCGTTCCGCGATCACCTCATAGGGAATCGGCGGATGCAGCGTGTCATCGGCGGCCGCCATGGCCGGCCCGGCGAGCAGCATCAACAGCATAATCCTCAATCCCGTCCGGTGCATCGCCCCCTCTTGTTCAGCTCATGCGCGCTTCAGTCTGCCACAAGCCGCCCGCTCGCGCTTGAACACTTCTGATATCGGCGCGCACGTTCCACCCTAATGCGTCCGGACTGCCACGCTGGTCGATCCACGGATGACCCCGCCGGCATCCTCGGCAACGAGGCGGATCCGGCTGGTGGCCGGCGCGAAATTGATCTGGCTGCCCTGCCCACGGGCAAAGACGGCAAAGCTGGCCGCTTCATTCTCCGCGAACGCCCGCGTCACGGTTTCGCTCGCGGGTGCGAGGCAGGCCCCGCTTCCCGGATCCGTCTCGCAGATGCGCAGCCGCAAACCGGAAGCCGGACCGCTGCCAACTGGCCGCAATGTCAGTGTGCCTGCCGCACCGACATTCGAGACCGCCGTCGCGAAGGCCGCCGCGGCGTTTTCATCCGCGATCCGCAACACGCCGTCCGAAGACGGTGTGACGGCGATGGCCACCAGGTCCGGCGAGGCCTGCGGGCCGAAGGACAAGAGCACGGAGTTCACGCCTTCGACCTGGCGCGCCCGATTGGCGTTGCGGCACAGATAGCGGAAATTCAGTTCGAAGCTTTCCGCCACCGAACGGTAGTTTGGCGTGAAGGACAAAAGCACGGTCTGCTGGCCGCCCGGCGGACTATTGAAGCTGACATTGCGCCCGCCGGACACCGCATTGGTCGCCGGGTTGGTGGTGAAGAAATCCAGCTGTCCGTCGACGGGCCGGTCGGTGTAAACGCCGCAGGCATAGGCCCATTCATTGCCCGGATTGACGATGGTGGCGAACACAGTGGCGGCGGCCGGCTGCACGATATTGCCGGTCGGCACCGAGCGGCTCGACGGCAGCACGGCGGCGGCGATGCGGGTCTCGCCCGGGTCCATGCCCACGAAGAATCCCCGTTCCCAGACCTGGCTGTTGATCGAGGCCCGGATGCGCCAGACGCCGGAGGGCGCGCTGGCCGGCAGATCGACGCTGAACAGGTCATAATAGCCGGTATTCCAGCGTCCGACCGGATAGACCGGCGTCGGCTCCTGGCTGGCCTGCGTGGCGAACACGCTGCCATCCGGCCGGATCACCTGGTATTCGCCCACTGCCGATGTGTAGAAATCCGACAGGCCGATGCCGACAAAGACCGTGTCGCCCGGCGCAAACCGCCCGGTGATGAATTCTTCCTGGTCGGTCTGGTTGCACACCTGCAGGCCAAGCGTGGGGATGAAGGGTTGCCGGGAATGGGTCTCGATCCGGTTGACCACCATGTTCTGATAGGCGTTCTGGTGGCGCCAGCGTGACGGCTCGGCGCTGCACGTCCCCTCGTAGGGATCGAAGGCGATGCCCTCGGCTGTCCACGGCTCGAAATGCATGTGCGGATAGGAGGTGTAGCCCGACGTCGCCACCGTGCCGAGCAACTGGCCCTCGCTGACCTGCGCGCCGATCTGGATCTCCGGCGGCAGCCCGTTTCCGAGATGGGCGTAAAGCGTGGTACTGCCATCGGCGTGACGTAGCTGAACGAAATTGGCGCGGCGCTCATAGTCCGGTGATCCCGGCGACCCGTTCCACGAACATTCCCGGTCGAACTCGCCATCGTGCAGGTCGACGACCTCGCCCGCCGCCACGGCCACTACTTCCACCTCGTCGGCATCGAGCATGTCCCACGGGAAGGGCAGGAGAAAGTAATCGGTGCCGGCATGGTCATACCCGCCGGCCAGCCGGTCATAGGTCCGCGTGCCGCACGACCAGTCCTGGATATTGCCCGGACCGGACGGGTCATGATCGAAATAATCATGCACGGTGCCATAGCTGAAAGCCTGCGATGTCTCCGACAAACGCAAGGGAAAGCGATAGCGCACGGTCTCGCCCTGACGGGCCTGGGCAGCGGCGGTGCCCGCGGACAAAAGTGCGAGCGAAAGGAGCAGGCTGGACAATCTCATGGGTCAAGCATTTCCGCCCGGCCCGGGAGGGTCAATTTAAATTCAGGACAGAAATTCAACACCTGGCAAAATGCGGGATAATTCCGCCAAGCATTTCCCTGACGAAAACAAATCTCTTCCGCAAACGAAAGCGGCGCGGAACAGAGTGTCCCGCGCCGCATCCGGTTGCCGGTCAGACCGGTCTAGCCGCCAGCCACGGGGGCGACGTATTCCACGCCGGCACCCGGTCCAAGCGGCCAGCCCAGATAGACCCAGCCCAGCATCATCAGGAAGCCGACCACCATCATCAGAACCGAATACGGCACCATGATCGCGGTGAGACTGCCAAGGCCGAACCCGTTCACCCAGCGGCGGGCGAAGACCAGAATCAGATGTACTTGGTGATGGAGTTCGTCCCCGGACAG
>CBDUFA010000148.1:0-4790 GCA_965366295.1 uncultured Hyphobacterium sp. | reverse complement strand
AGTCCGATGCCTCGCCCGTGACCGAAGCCGACCGCGCGGCCGAGGCCGTAATCCTCGAACATCTCCACAAGCTGGCGCCCGGCGTACCGGTCGTGGCGGAGGAAGCGTTCGCGGCGGGGCGAATCCCGGCGACGGATGGCGAGTTCTTCCTCGTCGATCCGCTGGACGGGACGCGGGAATTCGTCGCCGGCCGCGATGAATTCACCGTCAATATCGGCCTGATTGAAAAGGGCATCCCGACGGCGGGCATCCTCTATGCCCCCGCGAAATCGCTGATGTATGCCGCCGGTCCGTCCTGCGCTTGGCGCCTGGAGGAAAGCGCCAAGCATGTGCTCACCGGCCGGGATACCGATATGTCCGGCCTGGTGGCGGTCGCCAGCCGTTCGCACCGCGACCAGGCCACGAATGACCTCCTGGATTCCCTGCGTGTCAATGACACGGTCGGCGTTGGCTCGTCGCTGAAATTCACCCTGCTCGCCGAAGGCCGGGCCGACCTCTATCCGCGCTATGGCCGCACCATGGAGTGGGACACCGCAGCCGGCGATGCCATTCTCCGCGCGGCGGGCGGACAGGTGCTGGATATCCACGGCGCGCCGGTCCGCTATGGCAAGGCGCATGTCGAAGACCCGTTTGCCCATGCCGGATTCATGGCCTTCGCCAGTCAAAAAGCGGCGGATGCTTACCTTTCACACATGAATTTGCGCTAGACCTATCCCTCGGAAGTGGGATGTCCGGGATAAGAATGACGGCGCCGAAGACATTGATCGACACCGCCGCGCGCTTTTGCGACTGGATGCGGGATGCCGCTCTGCCGGTCTGGGCCGGGCGCGGCTGGGATGATGCGCGCGGTGGATTCCACGAACGCTTCAACCTCGATGGCACGCCGGATGCGGATGCGGTGCGCCGCGTGCGCTCGCAGGCGCGGCAGGTCTATGTCTTTGCCCATGCCCATGAACTGGGCTGGTTCGAGGGCACGACGCTGGCCCTTAAAGGCTTCGATTACCTGGTCGAGAAAGCCTGGCAGGCCGGCGGGGCCGGCGGCTGGGTGATGCGCCTGAACCCGGACGGCACGGTGGCCGACAGCACCTGCGATCTCTACGAGCAGGCCTTTGCCCTGCTGGCGCTTTCGCATGTCTATCGCCTCACCGGTGATGCGCAGGTCAAGGCGCTGACGCGTGACACGCTGGCCTATATCGACGAGACGCTGGGCCATACCGCCGGCGGCTGGCGCGAGGCCGAGCCGGACCGGCTTCCGCGCCGCCAGAACCCGCACATGCACATGTTCGAAGCCAGCCTGGCGCTGCACGAGGCGTTTGGCGGGCAGGGCCATCTCGCCCGGGCCGGAAACATCCTCCGCCTGATGCGCGATCATTGGCTGTTCCCGTCCGGCGGGCTGCGCGAGGTATTCCGCCCCGACTGGACGCCACTGGACGGCCCGGAGGGCCGCAAGACAGAGCCCGGCCACCAGTTTGAATGGGTCTGGCTGCTGGATCGCTATGCCGCCTTGTCCGGCAATGAGACCGGTCCGGAAGTCGCCAGCCTCTATGCCTTCGCCAAGGCCTATGGCCGCTCGCCGGTGACCGGGCTGATCGTCTCGGCGGTGCGCGATGATGGCACCGTGCTGGACGGTTCGGCGCGGACCTGGCAGCAGACCGAGCATCTCAAGGCCGCCCTGGTCCAGGGACAGGCCGGACGCTCCGGCGGTTGGGGCAGTGCGCAGGATGCCCTGCACCAGCTGTTCACGAAATTCCTCAAACCGGCCCCCACCGGCTGCTGGATCGACGCCTATGATGCGGCCGGCCATCCCGCTGTCACCCACATCACCGCTTCCACGCTCTATCATCTGCTGGTCGCGGCGGTCGAAGCCGATCGTGTGCTGGGCCGCAAGGCCGAGCCGGTCCGCAAGGTGTCGGGATGATCGCCGTCCGCCCGGCCATTCTCTGCGGCGGTTCGGGTGAGCGCCTCTGGCCGCTTTCGCGCCAGGACCGGCCCAAGCCCTTCCACCCGCTGCTGACCGACCGGACCCTGTTCGAGGACACGCTGCTGCGTTGCGCCGGGCAAGGCGAGGGGATCACCTTTTCCGACCCGCTGGTGATCGCCGGGCAGGCCATCGAAACCCCGGTGCGCGACGGGCTCGCCAGTGCCGGGGTCCGGCCGGCGGCCCTGGCGTTCGAGCCGTTGGGCCGCAATACGGCGCCGGCCGCCGCGATTGCCGCCCTGCTGGCCCAGAAACAGGACGGTCCGGAGGCGCTGGTTCTGCTGGTGCCATCCGATCATCACATCGCGCCGGTCTCGAAATTCCGCGAGACGGTGGCGGCCGCAGCTCCGCTCGCGGCTGACGGAAAGATCGTCGTCTTCGGGATTCCGCCAACGCGCCCGGAAACCGGCTATGGCTATATCCGGCAGGGCGAGGCGCTCGGTGAAGGCTTTGCCGTCGCGGCCTTCGAGGAAAAGCCGGACGAGGACACGGCAGCGAGATACCTGGCCGCCGGCGACCGGCTCTGGAATGCCGGGCTCTTCCTGTTCCGCGCCGATGTGCTGCTCGCCGAGCTGGCCCGCTTCGAGCCGGAAATCCTGCACGCCGTGAAATTCGCCCTGCAGGCCGATGGTGCGATTGATGCCGAGGCCTTCGCCACCAGCCCGTCCGTGCCGCTCGACATCGCGGTGATGGAGCGCACACAGCATGCCGCGGTCGTGCCGGCCCGCTTTGCCTGGTCGGATGTCGGCACCTGGCCCTCGCTGGCCGATGCGCTGGACGCTGATGAGGACGGGAACGTCCTGTCTGGCGATGTCGTCGCGCTGGCCACATCCGGCAGCTATCTGCGCGGCGAGGGTGTGACGGTCACGGCGCTGGGCGTCGATAATCTGGTCGTGGTGGCGACACCGGATGCGGTCTTCGTGGCCCCGCGCGAGAAGGCCCATGACGTGAAGAAAATCCTCGCCGAACTGAAGGAAAAGCGCCCGCCCGGGCTTCTCTGACAGTCCTGACTTCGAGTCATACTTGAAGTTTGCGTCATTCCGGCTGATTTTAGCGGCACATGTCAGGCTCCAATGATCCCATGGCGGCGGCCATCTCCCGGCTCGACCGCGCCCTGTCGCAGGTCGAGGCCCGTATCGACCGTCTGAAAACCGCTGCGCGCGAGAGCGGCGACAGCGATGCCGATCGCGCCCGCCTGGCCGAAGAGCTCGACAAGGCCCGCGCCAGCGAGGCCGCCATGGCCGAAGCGGCCGAGGACGCATCCAGGGCGCTCGGCGAGGCGATCGAGGAATTGCGCGCGGCCGCGAAGGCCGCCGAAACTGCCGGGGATGATGACGATGGGTAAGGTCTCCGTCACCATCAATGGCCGGGCCTTCACGATCGGCTGCGAGGACGGGCAGGAAAGCTATCTGCGCGAGCTGGCCCGGCATCTCGATGTCCATGTCTCGGACCTGTCGAAACAGGTCGGTCAGATCGGCGATCTCCGCCTGCTCCTGATGGCGTCGCTCGTCGTGGTCGACGAGCTGAAAACGTCGCAGAACCGGCTGGAAGCACTGGAAAGCCATCTCAACCGGCTCAAGAGCGAGCGCGCCGGGGATGTGCCCGCCGAGGCCGGTTCCGACGGGCTGGTCGAGGCGCTCAACGGGATTTCGGCGCGGCTGGAAGCACTGGCAACAGACGAGACCCCTTGAGCATGAGGCCGTGGCGGTCCACATATCGGGGTGGCGGTCACTGCGACATGCGTCAGGACTTTAATTCCCCGCGACCTTACATCTCATCGAGGGAGCTGCCTCTGATGGGGATCGTGGTCCCCGATACGCGGCGCCCACCTGCATCTGTGGGTTCGATGGGAATTTACAAAGACCGACGGTGATTGTGGGGCCGCTACATGTTCCTCAACTGGCGAAAGAAACGGGCACGAAAATCGGCGCTGGCCCGACGTGCCGAAGCCCATGCCGCCCAGTCCGATGCCGCCGCGGCGCTGGTCGAGCATTTTCCCGATGAAATCTGGCCCGGCGTCGGCCAGGTCGTGGCCGGCTATGTCGCGTACCGCACCGAGATCGACCCGGTCCGCCTGATCGAGACCTTCCATTGCGAGCAGGCCCGTATCGCCCTGCCGCGCGTCGATGGTCCGGACAAGCCGCTGGCCTTCCATCAATGGCAGCCCGGTGATGCGCTGGAACCCGGCGCGCATGGCATTGCCGCGCCAGCACCCGACAGCCCGAAACTCAAGCCCGCACTCGTGCTCGTGCCCTTGCTGGCCTTTGACGATCGCGGATACCGGCTCGGCTTCGGCGGGGGCTATTATGACCGCACGCTGGAAGCGCTGAGGGCGGCGGGGCCCGTCACCGCCATCGGCCTCGCCTTCGAGGCGCAGCGGGTGAAAAAGCTGCCCGTGCAGCGCCATGATCAGCGGCTCGATTGGATTATCACCGAAAAAAGGGCATATCGCTTCGCCTGATTGAAAAGAGGCAGGGATCATGCGGATCGCGTTTTTCGGAGATGTCATGGGCAAGGCCGGCCGCCAGGCCGTGACCGCACACCTGCCCGGATTGCGCGAGCAGCTTTCGCTCGATTTCGTCGCGATCAATGCCGAGAACGCGGCCGGGGGCTTCGGTATTACCGAGAAAACGGCAGAGGAAATGTTCGATGCCGGCGCCGATGCGCTCACCCTTGGCAACCACGCCTGGGACCAGTCCGAGGCGCTGACCTATATCGAGCGTGAGCCGCGCCTGCTTCGCCCGGCCAATTATCCGCCAGGCACGGCCCCGGGCCGCGGGGCCGGCGTCTTTCCGGCAAAAAACGGCGCCAT
>CBDUFA010000147.1:0-4841 GCA_965366295.1 uncultured Hyphobacterium sp. | reverse complement strand
AATGCCGCAAGGGCGCGGGCGGCAGCGGCGGCATGTCCTCGCGCCCCAGCGCCAGGTCGCGCAGCGCGGCTGACCAAAGGGTGCGCGCCACCGGCTGACCCGGCGCGGTGCTGTTGATCAGGAAGACCGTGCTCATGTCCGGCTCGCCCTCGATCCAGATCAGGATGGCGGAGAACCCGTCCGCGGCACCGAGCGAGATGATGGCACGCTGGTTTTCGCTTAGGGGCAAAAGGATCCAGCCTGGCGCTTCGGACCCGTCCATGCCTTCGGCCCGGATGCCCGACAACAGCCAGTCCTGTTGCGCGTCCGTCAGCAGGCGGCCATCGCGCAGCGCCGCGGCAAAGCGGTCGAGATCGGCAGCGGTGGAATAGAGCTGCCCGGCCCCGAACAGGCCGGCGGGCTCGGGCACGGGATGCGGCGTGACCAGGTCGGGCAGGTCATAGCCGGTGATGCGGTGCGCCGGGTCCGGCACCCGCCCGGTGGCGGTCATGCCCGCCGGGGAAAGGATGCCGTCCGCCAGCAGCGTGTCATAGCGCTCGCCGGTCGCGGCCTCGAGAATATGGGCCAGCAGGAAATAGCCGGTATTGGAATAGCTGTAGCGTTCGCCCGGCGTGCTCATCAGGCCGACCGCATTGATGGCATCGAGCGCAAGGGCGAGGTCATTGATGTCCTCGCCGGGATCGAGCCCTTCGCTGTGATCGCGCATCAGGCCTGCCGTATGGGTCAGGAGATGACGCACCGTGACGGTCCCACCGATCTCCGGGGCCAGGCCGGGCAGCCAGGCCGAGACCGGGTCATCCAGGCCGAGACGGCCGGCTTCCACCTGTTGCAGGACGAGGATGGAGGTGAAGGTCTTGGTGACCGAGGCGATGTAGAATTGGCTGTCGGCATCGGCGATCCCGTCAGCGGGCATCCAGTCCGGCGCGCACTGGCGCGTCTGCGGCCGGGCCTCGTCCTGCCGGGTCAGCGCCACGCCGGCATAGAGTCCGGCCTCGCAGATATCGTCGAAAACGCCGGCATAATGGCTCTGCGCTGAAGCCATGCCCAGGCTGGCAAGGGCCGCGAGCGCGGCAACAGGAATCCGGTTCATGTTCATCCCCTCGATAAATTCAGTCCGGCAACGCCTAGGGGATGCAGTGTCTTGGTGCCGTGGATGCGGGATTACCAAAACCTCACCTGCCCGCCACGCCCGGCGGAAGGGGAAATGCAATTCGGCGTCCGCGAGTGAAACCGGGTGCTTGCACTGACCGGAAGTGCGAAGTATATCGCCTGTCCTTCCGGTGCGAGCCTTCACGAGGCCCGCACACCGGTGTGGCGGAGTAGCTCAGCTGGTTAGAGCAGCGGAATCATAATCCGCGTGTCGGGAGTTCAAGTCTCTCCTCCGCTACCAACTCTCCTCAGTGCGCGTGTATTATAAGCATGCTTGGCGAAGTCAGTTCTTGGCATGTCCGGCATTCTGTCCCCCAAGCGATGGGAGCGGGAGGTGCCGAGGATGGTTGGCCTCGCGAACGTCCCGATCAAGCAAGGCACCGAGCTGCACAAGTGTCCCCATAGCCGAGGGCGGGTCATTCGATATATTGGGGAAGACATTGCGCAGGCCTGTGAACTTGTGCCGGAGCGGTTCAAACGCGAGAGTTGAAATCGACGTCCCTTATGGCCGCGACCGAGGCCGGACACGAGCGTGGGCCTAAGAGAAACATGTCCAAGTATTCCCAGACCAATCTGCTTCCGATGTTCATGAAAGCGGCGAAGCTACGGAACGAAATGCTGGCCGAAGGCTTCACGGATAATGGCGGGGCCATTCATAGCGCAGAACGCATCCTCGACATTCTAGGTCAGCGGGTCTGCTATGCCCCGCTCCGCCACATCAACTCGTTAAAGGCCCATCCTGATGCCGAGCGGACCCGGTCCGCTGACCAAGCAAGGTCCGCTGGTAATCTTCGTGATCTGCGGATTGAACACGTTGCACCGCTTCGCGCCCTCACGCGCATGGCGATAGCCGAGGCTGACAAGACTGGCGAGGACGGGGTTCTTGCGGTCGTAAAGGACCAGTATCGCCTCGTTCTCCTTACCGCCCAAGAGATGGCGCAGCTGAACGGTTCCAATCGCTCGACTATTTCAGCCACACGGCTTGAAGATTGCGGCATCGCCGTTGTCGCCGGTAAGCGTCCGCCCTGGTCGACGTAGGAGCGGGAACCAAAGTCCAGCCGACCGGAATTCAAAGCCTCGATCAAACCGGCTTAGGGCTGCCCAGCTCCTCAAGTGCCGTTTTGACCTGAGCTTCGAGGCCTTCGATTGGAACTTCACCTGTCATCTGCTTCAATCGGCTCAGAGCGATGCTTTTCTGGTTCGGCAACCGAGCCTCTGGGACCACGTAGAAGCGCCACTGGCTAGGTTCTCGCTGGTCTGCAAGATCGGTAATGTCGGTGTGGGCCGCAAACACGTACAAATCCGCAATTCGACCCTGCTGCGCAACCCGACGCTCGCCCCTCCAGTAGCTCTTTCGTTTCGCTATATCGAAGCGGAGTTTTGCTCTCTCGATCCGTGGGTCGCCCGGTATGTGCCAGACTTGCAGTTGGGCCGATTGCTTCACTTCGAGCTTCCAGCCGTCTTGATGTTTGAGGTCCCAGCTTTCCCAAGTCGTCGTCATTGACCACTTGTCGCCGAGCGCAATGGCGACCAAACACTCTGCGAAGTCCCCGCGAACAACGTTGGACATCACGGGAACGTCGATCAGCGAGGCGTAGGTCCGCTCAAGGACGGAACTGCGAAGTTCAGACATGTGCACCGTTTTCCCGCTTTATCTCCTGCACGCTTGAGCGGCTGATGCCTAGCGCCCCGGCTGTCTCGACTTCCGTATTGCCTCCTATCAGACACCTCAAGTCTCTCCTCCGCTACCATCCCCCCCTTTATTCTACATGACAGCCACGCGAACCGGGCGTAGGATTTTCGCCTGACAGGGGAGGAGCCAATGCTCAAGGAATTCAAGGAATTCGCCATGCGCGGAAATGTCGTCGACCTCGCGGTCGGCTTCATCCTCGGGGGCGCGTTTTCAACCATTGTCCGCTCGCTGGTAAACGACGTGCTGATGCCGCCACTCGGCCTCGCGCTGGGCGGTGTGGATTTCGCCAATCTCTTCATCACGCTCGGCGAGGGCGATTACGAGACGCTCGCCGCGGCCCAGGAAGCCGGGGCGGCCACCATCAATTACGGCGTTTTCATCAATAATGTCATTGCCTTCATCATTCTCGCCTTCGCCCTTTTCCTGATCATCAAGGGCATGAATTCGATGAAGAAGAAGGAAGAGGAAGCGCCGGCCGAACCGCCCGCCCCGCCCAAGGAGCAGGTATTGCTGGAAGAAATCCGCGACCTCCTGGCGAAAAAAGGCTGAGCCGGAAAAACGGGACCGGCGGCCAGAGGTTGCCATACCGTTTTGCTCAATCTCAGCCTTATTAACCTTCTGGCCACCATGCCCATGCCCTTCTGGACTTGAGTGATTCGCTTTCACCAAAGGCGGGGACCGGCGTGTTCGGATTGGAAATCTCAGGCAGTTCGCAGAAGAAGGCCGAGGAGCTGGCCGCCAAGGAAAGGGTGATTTCCGAGGGTGCGCTGGACGAGATCGACCGCGCCCGCATGGAAATCTACTTCCGCAGCGGCCTGTCAGCCGTGCCGCTGAACGTGGTCAACGGCCTGATCCTGGGCGCCATGCTGCTGACGGCGGCCAATCTGATCCATGTCGCGGTCTGGTTTGCCACCGGCGTTGCGCTGGCGCTGGGGCGTTTTGCGCTGGCCCGCAATGCGTTGAAGCTGGGCGGCCGCCTGCCGCCGTTCAAGGACAAGCTGTTCCTCGCCCTGACCACTTTGTCCGGCGCGATCTGGGGCGCGGCGATCTTCCTTCTACCGCTCGACCAGATGACGGTGGCGCATTTTGCCGTCGGCTTCATCGTTGCCGGCATGACCGCCGGCGCGGCGCTGTCATCCGCGACGCGGCCGATCGGCATCATCGCCTACAACACGCCCGCGATCGCCATGATCGCGACATACCTGGTGATGCAGGGCACGATCCCCGCCTATGGGCTGGCCGCCGTGCTGGGCCTCTATCTCGCCGTCACGATCCGGATCTCCCGGCAATACCGCAACACGCTCAAGGAAGCCTTCGAGGCCAATGCCTCGCTGGAAGGTGCCAAGGTGCGCGTCGAGACCCAGGCACGTGCATTACGCGAGCTGGCCCGCCGCCACGAACAGACCGCCAAGAAAGGCGAGGAAGCCATCAAGGCCAAGTCCGCCTTCCTGGCCAGCGTCAGCCATGACATCAAGAACCCGCTCGCCGGGATCATGGGCGTCTCGCGCCGGATTGCCGAGGATGAAACGCTCGACGCCGACACGCGCAAGAAGACCCGCCAGATCTATGAAGCCGGCGAAATGCTGATGCGCTTCGTCGGCGATCTGCGCGATGTCGCCAATCTCGAATCCGGCCAGTTCAGCCTGACCCCTGGCGAGATGACGGCCGAGCGGCTGGCGCGCGATACCCGCATGCTCTGGGAGCCCAAGGCCCGCGCCAAGGGGCTGCAATTCAACATCAACCTGACCGGCGAGAGCCAGCTTGTCCTGGCCGGCGATTCCGCCCGCCTCAAGCAGATGCTGTTCACCTATATCCGGAATGCCTTGCGGTTCACCGCCAGTGGCGCGATCGAGGTCCGTCTCGATGTTGCCATCCATGACGGCGCGGCGCGCCTGCGTGCGGTGGTCGAGGATTCCGGCCGCGGTGTGCCCCGCGAGGCCGAAGGCCGCCTGTTCAAGAATTTCTTCGAATCCGATGCCGACGGCATTCGCGACGCGAT
>CBDUFA010000146.1:0-4861 GCA_965366295.1 uncultured Hyphobacterium sp. | reverse complement strand
ATCCCCATCAGGCTCCAGGCTTATGCCTGAAGCCGATACCCCGCGCCGCGCACCGTGTGAAGCAGCGCATCATCAAAGGGCTTGTCGATCTTCGACCGAAGCCGCGAGATATGGACGTCGATGACATTGGTCTGGGGGTCGAAATGATAGTCCCAGACCTTCTCCAGCAGCATGGTGCGGGTCACGACCTGCCCCGAATGCTTCATCAGGAATTCGAGCAGGCGGAATTCGCGTGGCTGAAGCAGGATTTCTTCACCCCCGCGGATCACCGTGCGGGCCAGGAGGTCCATTTCCAGATCACCGACCACCAGCTTGGTACGAACCGTTTCCGGATCGCGGCGGCGGGCCAGAGCCTCGATACGCGCCAGCAATTCCGCGAACGCGTAAGGCTTCACGAGATAATCATCGCCGCCAGCCTTCAGCCCTTCCACGCGATGATCCACCTCGCCCAGCGCCGACAGGATCAGCACCGGAGAGGAGATACCTTCATCGCGCAGCGTCTCGATGACCGACAAGCCATCCAGCTTCGGCAACATGCGATCCACGACAAGGATGTCGTATTCCGCCGAGCGGCCCATTTCGAGGCCTTCTTCGCCATCCGCGGCGTGATCCACGACATGGCCGGATTCTTTCAGGCCCTTGCGGATGTAGTTCGCCGCCTCGCGGTCGTCTTCGATAATCAGGATACGCATATCATCCCAGCCTTTCCTGTCTGATGGGCCGCGCTAGAGGCGGTCGAGTTGCAGGGCCACGTAACGCTGGCCTGCGGCGTTCTGTACGAGCAGCAGAATGGCGCTGCGGCCATCGCTGCGGGCTTCATCGATCGCGGACCGGAAATCATCGACGCCTTCCAGGTCCTCACCGCCGGCTTCCCGGATCACGTCACCGGGACGCAATCCCTTTTGCGCGGCTTCGCTGCCCGGCTCGACATTGGTGACGATCAGCCCGCCGAGCTCGGCAATGCCGGCGCGGTCCAGCGTGTCTTCGTCCGCCGGCTGGATCTGCATGCCGAAGAAAACCGTCTCAGGTGCCTCGGGATTCATCGAGGGGTCGCGCTGCATGCCATCCAGTTCGCTTTCGCCCGGACGGTCGCCCAGCGTGGCGCGGACAACAATCTGCTCGTCGTCGCGGAGCACGTTGAAGACCACTTCCTCGCCAGCGCCGAAGCTGCCAACGCGCCGCGTCAGCTCTGCCGAGCCGTCAATCTCGTCTCCATTGACCGCGGTGATCACGTCCATGCGGCGGAAGCCGGCCCGGTCAGCAGGCCCACCCGCCACGATCGACGACACGATGGCGCCGCGCGGTTCGTCCATGCCGAGGCTTTCGGCGATGTCCGAGGTTACATTCTGGATCTGGACGCCGAGCCAGCCACGCGCCACCCGGCCGGCGGAAACCAGCTGGTCGACGATATTGGCCGCCACATCGGAAGGAATGGCAAAGCCGATGCCGACATTGCCACCGGAAGGAGAGAATATCTGGGAGTTCACGCCGATCACTTCGCCATCAAGGCTGAAGGTCGGCCCGCCCGAATTGCCGCGATTGATGGGCGCATCGATCTGCAGGAAATTGTTGTAGACATTGGTCGGCAGTTCGCGGCCGGTCGCGGAGATAATTCCCGCCGTTGCCGTGCCGCCAAGGCCGAACGGATTGCCGACGGCAACCACCCAGTCGCCGACGCGAACCGACGGGTCACGGTCAAGGTCGACGAACGGAAATGCGACGTCGTCATCGGCTTGAACCCGCAGCACCGCAATATCGGTCAGCGGGTCGGTGCCGACGAGTTCGGCCGGGTATTCCTCGTCATCCGACAAGGTGACCGTGATCTCGGTGGCGTTTTCGATGACATGGTTATTGGTCACGACCAGACCGTCTGCCGACACGAAAAAGCCCGATCCGAGGGACCGGCCTTCGCGCGGCTGTTGCGGCTGGTTGGGCATCTGGCGTTCGAAAAATTCCCGGAATTGCGGCGGTATCCCCTCGAAGTTGGGGCCCAATTGCGCATTCGGGCCAACCGGCTCCGTGATCCGCGCATTGATCGAGACCACTGCCGGACTCACCTCTTCGATCAGGTCGGCAAATGACATCGGCGCGCCAGCAGGGACGGCGGCCGCATAACGCGGCGCG
Source organism: uncultured Hyphobacterium sp. (assembly GCA_965366295.1). Lineage (GTDB taxonomy): Bacteria > Pseudomonadota > Alphaproteobacteria > Caulobacterales > Maricaulaceae > Hyphobacterium. The sequence goes on along the minus strand of CBDUFA010000146.1, from coordinate 2,737 downwards.
GTATCTTCCTGGGCAAGCGTCATCGGGCTGGTCAACGCCGCAATGGCGAGCGCGGCCGGAACGATCGGGGAGAATCGGAGTCTGGGGAACATTTCGTTTTCGTCCTCTCGCGGGGGTTTGACACTGGACGCAGACACTGTGCGCCCGCGGATATCGTCAGGATGTCCGCTTTCTTACGAAAACATTACGAACCGTAGGGAGAGGCGTCAATCGGCCAGGCGGCTGCGAATCTCGGCGCGCGAATGAAGCGTCTTGTGCACCGGGCACCGGTCCGCGATCTCGAGAAGCCGTTGCCGCTCTTCCGGCGAAAGCCCGCCCTCGAGGCGGATATCCTTCTCGAACAGGTCGATATAACCGCCCTTACCGTCCTTGCAGCCTTCACAGTCTTCGACATGGCTCTTCTTGTGGGTCACCGTCACGGTCACCCGGTCGAGCGGCATCTTCTTGTGATAGGCATACATTCGCAGCGTGATCGAAGTGCAAGCCGCCAGACCGGCGGCGACATAGCCATAAGGCGTCATCCCGGAATTGTCCCCGCCTACCGCGACCGGCTCATCGGCCAGCAGGGCGAAGTCCTGGTTGACCACCCAGTTCTGGAACCGGCCCAGCCCGGTTTCCTGCACCACGACCGCATTGCCAACAGCTTCGGGCGGTGCCGGCAGCGGATCAGGCGCGGCATAGCGGTCGGCCCAGGCGGAAACCACGTCGGCGACGTGCCGCGAATCCGCTTCGCGCGACAGCAGGTGGTCGGCGTCGTCCAGGCTTAGAAAGCTCTTCGGGTGTTTGGCGGCCTGGAAGAGACGGCCCGCATTTTCGATCCCGACAATCTCGTCGAGCGGCGCATGGCAGATCAGGATCGCGCGCTTGAGCTTGCCGGCGGCATCCTCCAGCGAATGATCGGCAATGTCGTCAAGAAACTGCTTCTTGATCCGGAAAGGCCGCCCGGCAATCGAAACCTCCGCCTCGCCGTCTTCCTCGATCTTGTCGACCGAGCCGGCAAACTCGGACACCACGTGATCGGCATCGGCTGGCGCGCCGATAGTGATGACGGCTTTGACGGATGCCAGCCGGTTGGCCGCCACAATCACCGCTGCGCCCCCCAGGCTGTGACCGATCAGGATGGACGGCGCTTCAAACTCGCTGCCGAGAAAATCGGCTGCTTTGACCAGGTCATCGATATTCGAGGAAAAATTGGTGTTGGCGAAATCGCCGTCGGACTGGCCAAGACCGGTAAAATCAAAGCGCAGGACGGCGATCCCGTGTGCAGCCAAGCGGCGTGAAATCCGCGATGCGGCATGGATATCCTTGGAGCAGGAAAAACAGTGCGCAAACAGCGCGAAAGCCCGTGGCTTTCCGGTCGGCAATTCAAGGCGGGCCGCCAGCGTTTCGCCCAAAGCCCCCTCGAACTCGACCTTCCTGGATTTCGGCATGACACGTCTCCCCGAAAGCAAAGAATTGGCGCTGGCTGGCCGCGAAGCAAGTTTGCCCGTCCGGCCCCCAGCCTATCGCCGGCGTGAGGCGACACCAATCAACAGCGCGCCGATCAGCAGTATGAAGACCGGGACGATGTAAAGCGGCGCGGTCTGGGCGGTCAGCCGCGGGCGCATCAACACCTCATCGCCATATCGCTGCGCCAACGCGATACGCACGGAATCGGGCTCGGCCCCGGCTGCAATCTGTGTCCGCACGAAAAGGCGCATGTCCTCGGCCAGGGCGGCGTCGGAATCGGCGATCGACTGCCCCTCGCAGACCACGCAGCGGATTTCCTGCATCAGAAGATGCGCTTCGCGTTCCTGGTCCGGCGTGAGGTCGACAGACTGGATCAGCAGGCCGAGGATCAGTGCCTTGATCATGCCCTGCCCTCCTGCGCGCGTGCCGATGTCGCCACCCCGGCCACCGCACACAGCCCGCCGAGCACAATCAGGCCCGCCCCCAGCCCGAGAAGCCAGACCATCGGATTGAAGGAGGCGCGCACCTCGTAGGCAATCTCTCCATTCTCGCGCGGGCGGGGTTCGCCCAACGAGACATAAAGGTCGCCGGCCAGGCCGCTGCGAATGGCCACCTCACGTGTCGTGGTTTCCGCAGCCGTATAGAAGCGGCGCTGGGGTTCGAGCACACCATTTGCGCGCCCGGACACAACAAGCCGGGCCTCATCGGCCAGGAAGTTCGAGCCATCGGCCCGCCGGACGGAATCCAGCGTCAGCACAAACCCCTCGACATCGAGCTGCTCGCCGACCGCGATGGACCCGGTTGTCTCGGGCTCACCGGTCGAATCCGCCACAGCGCCCAGCGCGATGGCGACAATCCCGGCATGGGCCAGCACCCGGCCGGCGAGGCTGAAGCGCGCCGTGGCCATGGGCAGCGTCCGGTTCTGCCAGAGATCGGCCGCGATCCCGGCGATTGTCCAGCCTGCAAGCGCCGCTGCAGCCATGGCCACAGGCGAGGCGCCGATCAGGAGCGCCCAGAGCCCCGCCAGCGCCCCCGGCACGATCCAGAGCGACGCCTTGATGGCCAGTTTCCGGCTGAATCCGGCCTTTTTCCACGGCAGGAACGGACCCAATGGCAGGACAATCAGCAGGGCAGCGAGGAACAGCGTAGCGGTCGCATTGTAATAGGCTGCGCCCACCGAAATCCCGGTCTCGCCGAAGGCCGTCATGACCAACGGATAGAGCGTGCCAAACAGGACCGTTCCGCAGACTGCCGCCAACAGGAGATTGTTCGCCCCGATAAAGGCTTC
>CBDUFA010000145.1:0-4861 GCA_965366295.1 uncultured Hyphobacterium sp. | reverse complement strand
GGCCTGGACTTCGCCGGTCGCGGACAGGGACAGGCGGCCCGGCTCGTCGTCCTGCGCCAGGGCCGGCGCGGCCGGCAGGACAATCGCGGAAGCCAGAATGAGGGCGCGAAACATAGACATCTCCTTTTATCGCGTATTCCATTCGCACCCTGAATGACGCAGCTGTTTGTCACCATTAGGGCGGAGATGTTCATTCCGCCGTCATCGGCGCTTGGCGCACAGCCAATCCGCGGCTATCCCTCGCAGTCTCCGAGCATATCGGGGGCCTGTAGCTCAATTGGTTAGAGCTGGCGGCTCATAACCGCTAGGTTGGGGGTTCGAGTCCCTCCGGGCCCACCATTTCCATGATTCACGCGCCTAGAGCGTCACTGTCCGGAAGGTCAGCGACACGCGGCGAGTTCTGGTTTGGCGCGCACCTTCGACAACATCGGATTTGCGGGCCGGGATTTCGTGCGTCCAGTCATAGCGCGCCTCATCTGACAGGATCAGGAGGTTTGCGGGCTCAAGGATGACACTGAGGCGTTCGCCCGTTGATCGCGTCCTGAACACCATTTCCGCTGATCCGCCAAGAGTGAGCGAGGCGATGACCGGCCCGAAACAGGGTTCGCAGTCGACATGCGCCGAAATTCCCGCGCCAGGGAGATATTCATTCACGATGACCTGGTCAGGCGCGACACCGAATCCGCCATCTCGACCGACACGGTCGGCGAGTTCGGCTAACCAATCAGGCAGCGGGCCGAGCCGCATGTCGGCCGTATATGGCGCTTGCGGTAGTCGTACCGCCAGCCGTAGTGCTGGACGCGCCGTTTCAGATCCGCACGCCAGTCCGATGCGTCTATCGCCTCGAGAAGGCGCTCAGCCTTTAGCTCCGACACGAAGTCGCGCATGATACGCGCGCCTGGAGGCAGTGGCAGACACCCTCTCATACTATCGCCTTGATGGCTCCTTGGCCCACCATCCCCGTATTCAATCGCGATCACCGGTTTCGATCCGCTCGATCAGGGGGCGGTCCTTCAGAGAGGCGACCGCTCTGACCGCCATCTCCGCCAGATTGCAGCCCAGCTCATCATAGAGCGCGTCCATCGAGTCCCGGATATGGCCGAGCATTTCGATCATCAGGGCGTATTGCGCCTGCCCTTTTTCGGTCAGTTCGAGCACTTTTCGTCGGCTGTCCGTGACATGGGGCTGCTTGGTGACAAGCCCGAGCCTGATCAGAAGGTCGATGCGTTGCGTGGCGAGCTGGTGCGGCTGGTCCAGTGAAGCGGCAATATCCGCGGCGGTCACATCCTCCAACTCGCCGATCATGAGCACGGTCGAGATGGCCCGCGGCGGGATCAGGATGCCCGCCGATTCCAGCAGGACAGCCCCCTGGTCAGCAATGGTTTCGACCAGACGCAAGAGCTTGTTCGAGAGGAAGGCCCCGCTCAAGGGGTGCGTGTCCATGATGTTGCTGTCGCGCATGCTTGACCCAATATACAATTAATTGCACAATCAGTTGTGTAATAATATCGGTCATCGGCCAAATGGTCAATCCGGCCGGGGCGGGAGAGCCATCGTCATGCAGCAACAAACGACGGACAAGCGGTCCACCATCACGACCCTGATCGTGTTTCTTGTTGTTCTGGGCTTCACCAGCGCCGCGGGACACTATGCCCTCGTCTACCTGGTTCCGACGTCGCTTTATGTCGGTACGCTCATGATGATGCCGGCCCTGTCCGCTTTCGTGACATTGAAGATCAGGGGCCGGAAAATTTCCGATCTGCCTTGGCGTTGGGGCGGGTTCGGGCCCAACTGGGCGGGATATCTGATCCCGGTTTTCTACGTTTCCGTCGCCTACGGACTGGCCTGGTTTTTCGGCTTTGGCGGTATGGGAAATCCTGAAACCTTCGCGGAATGGCGCGCCCAGCTGGGACTGCCGGAGGCGTCCACGCTGGTCGTTGTTTGCCTGATGATCGTCCTGATGGCGATCGTGCAATTCGTGAAATCGCTTGGCACGATTGCGGGCGAGGAAATCGGCTGGCGTGGCTTCCTCGTCTGGGAATTGCGCAAGCTCATGCCGTTCGGAGCCACCTGCCTGGTCAGCGGCTTGCTCTGGTCGCTCTGGCATTTTCCCATCATCATCGCCTATGGCGGCGGCAACACGCTGTTCCAGCTGGCCTGCTTTACGGTGATGATCACCGGCATGTCCGTTATCATGACCTATTACACTTTCCGCTCGGGCTCGCTCTGGCCGGCGGTCATGTTCCATGGCGCGCACAATATCTACGTCCAGAAAATCTTCACGCCGCTGACGCTGGAAACGCAGCAGACCGGGTTCTGGATCGACGAATACGGATTGATGGTGCCGCTAATCGTCACTGTTCTGGCGCTGATCTACTGGCGCCGGGCGAAAGCCGAGGGGCTGTGATTGCAGCCGGGCCGGGGCGGGGGCCGGGTCGCTTGCAGGAACGCTTCACTGTTTCATCCGTCCCCGCCCGGCGGGACCGCCAGCAAGTTGTGACATTGACTCAACATTTCCCGATGAATGTCGAAAATCCGCACTCCCGGCTTCTCACGCAGGAATTGTCCTGCTAACCAGAAGTTTCAATCAGGGGAGTCATTCATGCGTCTTTTCGTGTTCCTTGCGGCGGCGGCCGCGCTGTCGGCCTGTGCCTCGCCCTATGTGGCAACGCCTTATGAGTCCGATTTACATCCGGTGCGGACAATCGGCCTGATCGAGGATGTCGGCGAAGCCGATGTGATCGCCTACGAGGTGGCGTCTGCCGGTGCGAATTTCGGCCTGATCGGTGCGCTGGTCGATGCCGGCGTCCAGAACAGCCGCCGGGCCCGCGTGGAAGAAACGCTGGAATACGAAGGGTTTGACGCGCAGGAATACTTCCGCGAACAGCTCGTGCTCGAACTGGAAGCCCGCGGTTATGAGGTCAGCGTGGTGCGGGTCGGGGGCCGTGACGGGCTCCAGTTGCTTGACCGGTTTGACGGGCTGGACGCCGAGGTTGATGCTCATCTCGACGCCGTTCTGCAAACCTATGGCCTGCTCTCGTCGGGCGCGGGAACGCCGTTCCGCCCGCACGCCCAGGCCGAAGCCCAGCTGATCTATGGCGATCAGCGCGAAATCGCGATGCGCAATTCGGTGATCTTCACACCCTTTGGCGAGCCGGCAGGCCGCATCCTGTTGTCGCCGCCGCTCGACGAGACCTACCGCAACCGCGAGGAAATCCTCGAGGACCCGGTCCGGCTCGTGGAGTCCATCCAGCTGGCCATCCGGGAATCGGCGGCGGCCCTGGCCGCACAGCTGGATTCATGATGATCCGGCAAACGCTCGCGCTTTCGGCAGCGGCCACCGCACTGGCCGCTTGCGCTACCATGCCGCCGCCGAGGCTGACGCCGCCGGCCGGGCCGTGCCCGGCCATGGTAGATCTGGCAACCGCGATTTCGCTGGACGCGCCGCGCAACCGGAACGGATCGCGTGAGATGCTGGAATTTTCCGGGGAAACCGCTTGCTGGGACCCGGAAGATGATCGCGGGCCCACGCCTTACCGGCTCGTCCGCCTGCCGCAGAACGATGGACAGCGCTTGCTCACGGTCGGCTCCGCGTTGGAAGCCGGGCGGGTCTTCGCGCTCGATGTGGAACTGCTTGATGCGAATGGCCGGACCACCCGGGTATTCGGACCGGAGGATCAGCAGATTGTCGGCGCATTGCGGGCGGTGCAGATCCGTCCGCGCGACGAGGATGCCTATGTGCTGGTGACGGCCAATTCCGGCCTCATCGGATCGGCGATCGAGCGCGTCTCGCTCGGCACGCAGACCTCCTACGCATCCACCGGCTATGCCGTGGTCAGTTATTCGACCGGTGCCGATGAAGCTGGCCAGCACGCCTTTTCGTATGACGGCAATGTTGTCGTCCAGCTTCAGGATGCGCCGTAGCCGTCTGCCGAATATCAGATCGAACGTGAACAGGGGGACGGCCTGTCGCCTATTCCCCCTGTTGGCGCGCTTCCCCCGGCATAAATACCCGGCTCGTGAACGCAAATCATTCCGATTTGCGGGTTTATCGAGATGGGAGAATGAGAAATGCGGGCGCTGCTTCTTTCGGGAGTGAGTGTGGTTTTGGCGAGCGCGGCTTCGGCGCAGGATTTCAGCTATTCCGGTGAGGCCGGACCTGACAATTGGGGCGGGACATGCGCTGCGGGCATGGAACAGTCGCCGGTCGACTTCGCCCACACCATGGAGGCTGAAGGCGTTATGCCGGCGCTGGCATGGGGCGAGGCCGAGTCCGTTGATATCACGCGCGACAGCCTCAACTTTACGGTCCACACCGACGCGGGCTCGCTGATCTTGAACGGCACGCGCTATGATCTCATCCAGTTCCACTTCCACTCGCTCAGCGAACACACGGTGGACAATGAGCATTATCCGCTGGAAGTGCATTTCGTGCATGCCGCCGAGAACGGCAATCTGGCGGTCGTCGGCATCTTCTTCGAAGAGGGCGAATACAATTATGATCTCGCCTCGATCTGGAATGCCATTCCGGAAGCCGGCGAAGAGGGCACGATCGACTATCTGAATTTCTACAATTTCCTGCCGTCCGACCTGAACGGCTATCGCTATGCCGGTTCACTGACCACGCCGCCCTGTTCCGAGATCGTGCAATGGACGGTATTCTCCGAGCCGCTGGAGGCGTCGGCAGAGCAGATCGCGGCCTATCAGCAGCTGTTCGGCGATACGGCCCGGCCGACCATGCCCACCAATCGGCGCTTCATCCTGGAAACCAACTGATACGCCGGACTCGCCTCACGCGATGACTGCGCTAGTCTCCCCGGTGAAACATCCGGGGAGACTTTTTCATGCGCCATGTCCTGAT
>CBDUFA010000144.1:0-4870 GCA_965366295.1 uncultured Hyphobacterium sp. | reverse complement strand
CAGGCTGGCGAGCAGCACCGTCGCGCCCAGAATGATGCTGAAATCGGCAGCCCAGATCAGCCAGGAGCCCGCGGTGCGCTCGGCATTGTGAATCTGCGGCAGGTAGTCTCCCGCCAGCACGATGGGCAGGCGGTGAAAGACATAGAGCCCGAAAGATATCTTGCCGAGATAGGCCAGCGGCCGGAGCGGCAGGATGGCGGACAGGGCCGGCGCGCCAAGTACCGCCCACAACATCGCCAGGGCCAGCCCGGCCGAACCGTAATAGATCACCGCCTGGTGCCAGCCCGGTTCCCAGATCGCGCCAATGCCGAAGAGCAGGAAAAGGCCCGCAATCGCGAGACCGGCTATGGCGACCCACCGGAAGCGCCATGCGAGCGCCTGCCGCTCGAAAATGGCCAGCGCCACGCCCGCCAGAAGGGCTTCCGGCTTGGCCAGCGTGAACACCCAGATCGCCGGATAGGGCACGGCTTCCCGGATCATGACGATCCGGAAGACGAGCGAGATGAAAAGCCAAGCGCCCGCAACGATCAGGAACTGGCGCCGGCTGCGCACGGCCAGAAAGGCGAAAGCCGGGATGAAGAGATAGAATTGCTCTTCCGCGGCAATGGTCCAGAGATGGCTGACGAGCGGGAAGTTGGGCCAGCCGCTGAAGGCGGCATGAAGGTTTTGCGTGAAGGTGGCCAGGCTGAGCAGATGGCTCAGATAATCACTTTCCTGATTGTAGCCGACGAATAGTGAAAACGTGGCAATCGCGAAGAAATAGAGCGGCCATATCCGCAATATGCGGCGCCATGCATAACGCTTGAGCGAAATCCCGCCCGTTTGCGAGAACTCGGCGATTAACAGGCGCGTGATCAGAAATCCGCTGAGCACAAAGAACAGCTCGACGCCGAACCACATGGTTTGTTGGAACGCCGTGAAATGGGCCGATCCCGTGTACAGGCTGTGATGCAGGAAGACCAGCAGGAAGGCGATGAAGCGGAGCCCGTCAAGCGCCGGGATATAGCCATTGCGTCCTGCAGGCGCGGCGACCGTCACGCAGGCTGGCCGCCTTTTTCGGCGCTGAACCAGTCCTTGATCACCGCGACCGTCTTCGCGCCGGCATCGCCATCGCCGTAATCGGAGATATCCACGCGCGGTGAATTCCAGTCATCCATCGTCCACAGCCGGTTCCAGCCGGCTTCGACGGTCTCGGTCCATTCGGTCTCGTCGCGCAGGGTGATGCAGGGCTTGCGGTGGAAGTAGGCTTCCTTCTGCAGGCCGCCGGAATCGGTCAGCACAAGCGAGGAGTCTGCCAGCAGGCGATGGAGATCGAAATAGCCGAGCGGGTCTATCTGGACGACGCCTTGCGGATTGATCCCGCGATCCGCCATCACCTTGCGGGTGCGCGGGTGGACGGGGAAGATCACCGGGCGGTCGGCCGCCTGCGCCTCGATGAAGGCGATCACCCGCTGGAAGCGGTCGGGATCGTCCGTGTTCTCGGCCCGGTGCAACGTGCAGACCGCATAATCCTGACCGGCGAGGTCCAGCCGCTCGAGAATGTCGGAGCGGGTCTTCGACTGCTCGATGGCGGAAAGCGTGGCATCGTGCATCACGTCGCCGACGGCGTGGACACCCTTCGTGATGCCCTCGGTGGACAGGTTCCGCACGCCGCTCTGGGTGGGGCTCAACAAGAGCGTGCTCAGATGATCGGCCACGACCCGGTTGATTTCCTCGGGCATGCGCCGGTTGAACGAGCGCAGACCGGCCTCGACATGGACAATGGGTATGTGGAGCTTGGATGCAGCCAGCGCCCCGGCCAGCGTGGAGTTGGTGTCGCCATAGACCAGGACAGCATCCGGCTTGTCTTCCATCATGGCCGCTTCGAGTGCTTCGAGCATCTTGCCGGTCATGGCCCCGTGCGTGCCGCCGCCAATGCCGAGATGGCGCTTCGGTGCCGGGATCCCCAGCTCGTCGAAGAAAATGTCCGACATGTTGGCATCATAGTGCTGGCCGGTATGGACGATGGCCTCGTCAATACCGCCCGCCTCGGCAATGGCCCGGCTGACCGCGGCGGCCTTGATAAACTGCGGACGTGCGCCAACGATGGTAAAGAGCTTCATGGATATCTGTCCCGATCCTTAGAGTGAGCCGGCGGGCGCCGGGCGGCCAGAGACCTCTTGGGCTACCCGGTCGGCAAGATCAAGCGATGCCGTGAGGCCGGGCGATTCAATGCCGAACATATGGGCGACACCGGCCACGCCGTGGACGGACGGGCCGTCGATGCGGAAATCCGCCGCCGGCTCGCCTTGCGCGGAAATCTTGGGGCGGATGCCCGAATAATCCGGTGTCAACGCGCCATCCGGCAGTCCGGGCCAGTAGTCGCGGATACGGGCATAGAAATGCTCGGCGCGGGCCGGGTCGACCTCGTAATCGATCTCATCGACCCATTCGACGTCCGGGCCGAAGCGGACACGGCCGCCCATGTCGATCGTAGCGTGCACGCCGAGCCCGCCATGTTCCGGCACCGGATAGATCAGGGTCGAAAAAGGCGGACGCATGGCCAGGCCGAAATAGCTGCCCTTGGCAAGGCTGGCGCGCGGTGCCTTCGCGGCAAAGGGTTCGCCCATGCCGGAAGCGATCGAAGGCGCCTGGAGGCCGGCCGCATTCACGAACATGTCCGCCGAGAAAGCCGACCCGTCGGCGAGATGGATGGACACGGCACCATCGCGGTATTCGACACGATCGACGGCGGTATTGAGGATGGTCATCGCGCCGTGCGTGGCCGCCTCGCCCTCAAGCGCGAGCATGTAGGCATGGCTGTCGATGATGCCGGTGGAGGGCGACCAGAGCGCGGACACCGCGTTTAGCTCGGGCTCCCGCGACAGTACGTCGGCCCGCTCGAGATACACCAGGTCGGTGACGCCATTGTCCGCCGCGCGCTGGCGGATCGACTTGAGCTGCTCGTCCTGGGCGGCATTGGTGGCCACGATCAGCTTGCCGCAATTGCGATGCGCCACGCCGCGCTCTTCGCAAAAGCGGTAAAGCCGCTGTTTTCCGGCCACGCAACTAAGCGCCTTCAATGAGCCTTTCGGGTAATAGATGCCGGCATGAATGACCTCGCTGTTGCGGGACGAGGTCTCCGAACCGATGATCGGGCCGCGATCAATGATGACGACTTCATGCCCGCGAATGGCCAGTGCCCGGGCAACGGCCAGCCCGACCACTCCTGCTCCCAGCACGACGCATTCCAGCCGATCCATGTCCGCCCCCGTTCGAGCTGCCTGATCACCACTCCGGGTGGCGATTGGCAAGCCCCTGATTCCGCGACCTGCAGTCCATTCCTACATTGTCTTGCAGATGACATTCAAACCCGCTAATCGGAGGCTCGTTTCATCGGAAATTACCTTTATTCGGGGGTTAGTCATGGATATTCGCGGCAAAAAGGCCGTCGTGATCGGCGGCGCCGGTCTGATCGGTTCGCATTGCGTGGACAAGCTGGTCAAGGAAGACGTCTCGGAAATCCTGATCTACGATAATTTCGTTCGCGGCCGTTCGGAAAACCTGGCTGACGCGCTCAAGGACCCCCGCGTAAAAATCTATGATGTCGGCGGCGACATCACCCAGCCGGACATTCTCAATTCGGCACTCGAAGGCGCGGATTGTGTTTTCCACTTCGCCGCGCTCTGGCTGCTGCAATGCCATGAATATCCGCGCTCGGCCTTCAAGGTGAATGTCGAGGGCACGTTCAACGTGCTCGACGCCTGCGTCCAGCAAGGCGTGAAGCGCCTGGTGTATTCCTCGTCGGCATCGGTCTACGGCGATGCCGTCACCGAGCCGATGGCGGAAGACCACCCGTTCAACAACAAGAATTTCTATGGCGCGACCAAGATCGCCGGTGAAGCGATGGCGACCGCCTATCACTACCGTTACGGCCTGCCCGTCGTCGGCATGCGCTACATGAATGTCTATGGCCCGCGGCAGGACTATAATGGCGCCTATATCGCCGTGATCATGAAAATGCTCGATGCCATCGACAAGGGCGAAGGTCCGACCATCATGGGCGATGGCTCGGAAGCCTTCGACTTCGTGGCGGTGGAAGACTGCGCCTACGCCAATATCTGCGCCATGAAGGCCGATACGGTTGCCGAATACTACAATGTCGGCACCGGCAAGCGCACCTCGCTGAAGGAGCTGGCCGAGCTCCTGCTCAACATCACCGGCTCCAACCAGCCGATCAATTATGTCGAGCGCAGCCAGGCCACGCTGGTCCGCAACCGCATCGGTTGCCCGAAGAAAGCCAGCGAGCAGATCGGTTTCGATGCCCAGATCGATTTGGAAGACGGCCTCAAGCGCCTGATCGAGTGGCGCGCCAGCCACAAGGCGGAAGTCGAAGCGCGCCGGAATAAAAGCCGCGTCGTCCAGGAGGGCTAGCGGCGATGGCGCGCGTCCTTGTCACCGGCGCAACAGGCTTTCTTGGCCGGTCGCTGCTGCCGCAATTGCAGGGACATGACGTCTTCGCGCTGCGCCGTTCGGCCTCCGGTGACGAGAACGGCATTTCCTGGATCTCCGCGGATCTTTCCGATCCGCTGAAGCCGGAAACGCTCCCGGAAAAGATCGACGCGGTCATTCATCTCGCGCAATCGCCCGAATACCGGAATCTGCCGGATGGTGCGCCGCATGTGTTTCGCGTGAACACGGCCGCGACAGCGGAATTGCTGGAATATGCCCGCAAGGCCGGCGCCGACCATTTCCTCTATGCCTCGACGGGCAGCGTCTACGAACCCTTCAAGGGCTCGATGCGCGAGGATGAAGCCGTGTTCCCGACCAATTTCTACCCGGCCAGCAAGCTGGCGGGTGAAGCGGTCTGCCGCGGCTATGCCAGCCATTT
>CBDUFA010000143.1:0-4924 GCA_965366295.1 uncultured Hyphobacterium sp. | reverse complement strand
TGGCGGACGGCGAGGACGCCGTCTCCGCGCTATTCGCCGGATTTCCGGCGGGTACCGTGTCCGGTGCGCCGAAAGTCCGCGCCATGCAGATCCTCGATGAAATCGAACCCCACCGGCGCGGCTATTATGCCGGGGCCGCCGGATATTTCAGCGCCGACGGGAATATGGACATGGCGATCACCCTGCGGACCGCGCTGATCAAGGATGGCCAGATGCACGTCCAGGCCGGTGCCGGTATCGTGCTGGATTCCGACCCGGAAGCGGAACGGCAGGAATGTATCAACAAGGCCCGGGCTCTATTCCGCGCCGCCGAACAGGCCCATCGTTTCGTCTGACGCGGCCAGGCGGACCGGGTTGTCCGCGCGCTCGAGATAGGTGCGGATCGTCACGAAACGCACATCCTGGTTGGCCGGGTCTGCGAGCCATGCCTCCAGTTCCGAGAGCGTCACGGTCCGCGGATGGCCGATGGCAATCGCCCGCCCGTCCCGGCGTGCTTGTGCGGCGAGCGCATCGAGGCTTTCGGCAATGCGTGACGGATCGTGATCGATGAAGACATCGCGGCGCAATGTGGTCAGCCCGAGCCCTTGCGCCACGGCCGCGGCCCGGCTGCGTCCGGTGGTGAGGGAGTCGAGGAATATCAATTCCGAACCGGCCACAGGCGCCAGCGCGGCCCGCATCGCAGTCGCATCGGCCGTCAGCGCGCTGCCCATATGGTTGTTGAACCCGATCGCGCCGGGCACACGCGACAGCGCCCTTTCCATCCGGGCGGCTGTTTCATCCGGCGACAGATAACGGGTCAGAGCACCCGGGCCCGGATCCTCGAGCCCGACCGGCTCCATCGGCATGTGCAGGAAAACATCAAAACCGGCCAGTTCCGCCGACCCGGCCAGCTCCGGCGTCGCCTCGGCATAAGGCAGGAATGACAGGGTCAGCGGAATGTCCAACGCCATCGCCCGTCGCGTCAGTGCGGGATCCACGCCGGCATCGTCGATCACCAGGGCGATGACCGGGCGCAAGTCCGGCTCTGCGGCGGGAGCCGGCGTCACCGGTTCGACCCGAATGGGCTGGATGGCGTCTAGCCGATGCGGTGCCACTGACACGGGCGTGGGATCCACGGTCGCCACTGGCCCGCGTCCCAGCTCAAAAGCGGCCGCCCCGGCCACGAAAATCGCGGCCATCAGGAAGCCGCCGAAAAGCGGTGCAGCAGAGGAGTGTCGCGGTTTTGCCATACCGCCAGACGCCAATGCTTCGGTTAACACCTCGTTTACCTGATTTGACCGCATTGCAGCGTTGCGGTTGCGCTTTTGCCTTCTAGATTACGCCCGGAAACCGGGACCGCTTCATGCTGCTGATCATCGACAATTACGACAGCTTCACCTTCAACCTCGTCCATTATTTCGAGGAATTGGGGGCGCAGACCCGTGTCGTGCGCAATGACGCGATAAGCGTTGATGAAGTCCTGGCGCTGGCGCCGGCAGCCATTTGCCTGTCACCCGGTCCCGGGCGCCCGGATAGTGCCGGTATCTGCATGGAAATAATCCGCCAGGCTCCTGATCACCTGCCCGTCCTGGGCGTTTGCCTGGGGCATCAGTGCATGGGCGAGATCTTTGGTGGGCGAACCGTGCAGGCGAAGTCCATCATGCATGGCAAGACAAGCGAGATCACCCATGACGGCTCAGGCGTGTTTGCTGGTTTGCCCAGCCCGTTCGGCGTGGCGCGCTATCATTCGCTGGCGATTGGCGATCTCCCCGAAGACGGCCCGCTGATCGTCAATGCCCGCACTGCGGATGGCGAGATCATGGGTGTGCGCCATCGCGATCGCGCGCTGCACGGCGTCCAGTTTCACCCCGAGAGTATTGCCTCGCAGCACGGCCATGATGTCCTCGCCAACTTTCTGAGACTAGCCGGGTTGCCGGTGAAGGAGATTGCCGCATGAGTGCGATCCATGCCTGCCTCCAGGCGCTGTCACGCGGTGAGCACCCGGATGGGGAAATCCTGGCGGGCGCGTTTGACGAGCTGATGGAAGGAGAAGCCGGCGAAGCCGAAATCGGCGGCTTCCTGATCGGCCTGGCCGCTGTCGGGGAAACGCCTGATGACCTCGCCATCGGCGCGCGCGCCTTGCGCAAGCGGATGACGGGCATAACCGCCCCCGAAGGCGCGATCGATACATGCGGCACAGGCGGCGATGCGAAGGGCACGTACAACATCTCCACCGCGGCTGCGATCGTCGCCGCTGGGGCTGGTGCGAAAGTCGCCAAGCACGGCAATCGCGCGGCCTCGTCGAAGTCCGGTTCGGCGGAAGTGCTGGCCGCGCTTGGCGTCAGCCTGGAAGCGACCCCCGACCTGGTCTCACGCGCGGTCAACGAGGCCGGGGTCGGTTTCCTGTTCGCGCCCGCCCACCATTCCGCGGTCCGGCATGTCGGGGGCGCGCGCAAGGCGCTGCGGTCGCGCACGATCTTCAACCTTTTGGGACCGCTCGCCAATCCGGCCGGCGCGCGGCGGCAGTTGCTCGGCGTTTTCGACAGTCGCTGGCAGCGCCCTGTGGCCGAGGCGCTTCATCAGCTGGGGTGCGAGTTTGCCTGGGTGGTTCACGGGGCGGACGGGCTGGATGAAATCACCACGACCGGAACCACCCGCGTGGTCGAGCTGGACGGCGGCAAGATCAGCGAGTTCGAGCTGACCCCGGCGGATGCCGGCGTCGCTATTGCCAGCATTGACGATCTCGTCGGCGGTTCGCCGGAAGAAAACGCCGCCGCGATGCGCGCTGTCCTTGGCGGAACGCCGGGAGCTTATCGCGATATCGTGATCATGAATGCCGCAGCGGCCCTGATCGTGGCAGGCCTGGCTTCGAACATGCGGGATGGCGCGAAAATGGCGGCCCATGCGCTCGACAGCGGGGCTGCGCAGAAGGCGCTGGATCGGATGGCGGCCATTTCCCGGGGCGAAGCGTGAACGCGCTCCGCAAGATCGAGACCTACAAGCGCGAGGAAATCGCCCGCGACAAGGCGGCGTTCAGCGATGCGCGACTGGCCGACATGATCGCCGCGGCCGGTCCGCCACGCGGATTTGCCCGCGCCCTTTCCCGCAAGGCCGGCTCCGATGGCATCGCGCTGATCGCCGAGATCAAGAAAGCCAGCCCGTCGAAAGGCCTGATCCGGGCGGATTTCGATCCCGCCATCCTGGCCGAAGCCTATGCTCAAGGCGGAGCCGCCTGCCTGTCTGTCCTGACAGACGTGCCAAGTTTCCAGGGCCATGCCGATTATCTCGCCATGGCGCGTCACGCTGTGCCCCTGCCCGCGCTGCGCAAAGATTTCCTGCTCGATCCCTGGCAGGTGACGCAATCGCGCGCACTCGGCGCGGACGCTATCCTGGTGATCATGGCGAGCGTCGATGACGTGCTCGCGCGGGATTTGGTGCAGAGCGCGCACGATCTCGGGATGGATGCGCTGATCGAGACCCATGACGAGGTTGAACTGGACCGCGCCCTTGCCCTGCCCGCCCGTCTGATCGGGGTGAATAACCGCGACCTGACCACGTTCGAAACCTCGCTTGCCACTTTCGAGCGGCTGGCAAGCCTCATTCCCGCTGATCGATTCGCAATCGCCGAGAGCGGCATCTTCTCGGCAGCGGACGTGTCCCGGCTGAAGCGTGCGGGCGCAAAAGGGCTACTCGTGGGCGAAAGCCTGATGCGGCAAACAGATGTCGCGCAAGCCACCCGTGCCCTGTTGAGCTGATTTCGTCTTCACTTGACGTTAACCCGGAACACTCATAGAACATTTTCAGAAGTTTCTGATTTGTTCTCACCGGAGTGAGCCATGCTGACGCGCAAACAACACGAGCTCCTGCTGTTCATCAACAAGCGTTTGAGCGAGGACGGGGTTTCTCCGTCTTTCGAGGAAATGAAGGATGCGCTGAACCTGGCGTCCAAGTCCGGTGTGCACCGGCTGATCACGGCGCTGGAGGAACGCGGCTTCATTCGCAGGCTGGCACACCGCGCCCGCGCGCTGGAAGTGCTGAAAATGCCGGAAACCGGCCAGCCGGCCACTCGCGGCGCAGCGGCGAGCAATGTGGTCGAGGCCGATTTCACACAGAACACGGCCAATGACACGATGGACGTGCCAGTACTCGGCAAGATCGCAGCCGGTGTGCCGATCGAGGCCATTCAGCACGAGCAGGACCGGATCATGTTGCCGCCGGACCTGGCGGCGGGCCGGGGCGAGCATTACGCACTCGAGGTGGAAGGCGATTCGATGGTCGATGCCGGCATTCTCGACGGCGATATCGTCATCATCGAGCGCTGCGATACCGCGCATAATGGTGAGATCGTGGTGGCCCTCGTCGACGAGGAAGAAGCCACGCTCAAGCGGTTGCGGAAAAAGGGCGGATCCGTCGCCCTGGAAGCGGCCAACCCCGCCTATGAAACGCGGATTTTCGGACCGGACCGGGTCCGGGTCCAGGGCCGCCTGGTGGGCCTTATCCGGCGCTATCACTAGCTGTCGCATCTCGCGGCGGGTGTGCTGAAGACCGCGCCGGTTCACGGGTCCAGATACGATCGCCGCGCCGATCCGCCACGGTTTCAAGCCGTGTGATGTCTCCGGCCGCCAGCCACAATGCGATGGCGCCGTCGGCTTCGAGATTGTCGCGATCGATCAGGCGGGCATCGCAAGCGGCGCGATCAATCGGTGATGCGTGATCTTCCAGCACGACAAGCCGGGCGTGGTGACAATCCGCCGCGAGACTTTCGGCTGATTCCGCCACTGCGATTTCAACACCTGCCGCCTCTCCAAGGCAGCCTTGTGCGTCACAGGAAATGCCATCGCGCCCGGGGCGAGCCTGTTCCCCGGCCTGTTCGAGGAAGACACGGGTGGCGAAGCGTGACCGCCGCCGGTCCGTGCTGGCCCAGCCGTTGTCAGCCCCGTTATCG
>CBDUFA010000142.1:0-4937 GCA_965366295.1 uncultured Hyphobacterium sp. | reverse complement strand
GTGTCCCGCGAGGATGCCCTCGCGCATCCCGTCTGGAGCATGGGCGACAAGATATCGATTGATTCCGCGACCCTTATGAACAAGGGGCTGGAAGTGATCGAGGCCTGCCGCCTGTTCGCATTGCCGCCGGAACAGGTCGATGTCGTGGTGCATCGCCAGTCGGTGATTCATGGCCTGGTGGAATATGTGGATGGCAGCGTGCTGGCTCAGCTGGGCAGTCCCGATATGCGGATCCCGATTGCCTCGACTCTGGCTTGGCCGGAGCGGATGGAAACGCCCTGTGAGCCGCTCGACCTTGCAGCCCTGTCGCGACTCGACTTCGAGCCGCCGGACGAAACCCGTTTTCCCGCCTTGCGCATTGCGCGGGAGGCGCTGATCGCAGGCGAGGGGGCAACAGCCGCGCTCAATGCGGCCAATGAAATCGCCGTCGCGGCCTTTCTGAAAGGTAAGATCGGTTTCCTTGACATCCCGCGTCTTGTTTCTGACTCTCTGGCCGAAATGGACCGGGCTGAAACACTTCCCGAACGATTGTCTGGTATCGAAGATGCATTACAGCTGGATCGTGCGGCACGGGATGTCGCGTCCCGCCTTCTGGCGGTTGTCCAGGCCTGATGCCGAAAGGGCGATGTATTGCTTGATTTCCTGAGTTCCGGATTGCTGACCGTGTTCGCCTTCGTGGCGGTGATTTCCATTGTCGTGGTGATCCACGAGCTGGGACATTACCTCGCCGGCCGCGCCTGCGGGATTCATGCTGAAGTCTTCTCGCTCGGCTTCGGGCCGACCCTCTTCGCGGTTCGCGACCGGCAGGGCACGATCTGGCGTATCGCGGCATTGCCGTTGGGCGGATATGTCCGCTTTCTCGGCGACGCCGGTGCCGCCAGCGAACCTGACCAGGCCAAGCTGGCGGAAATGCGGGAGAAACTCGGTGCGGATGCGGACCGCTGTTTTCATTTCAAGCCGGTCTGGCAACGCGCCATCGTGGTCGCCGCCGGGCCAATCGCGAATTTCATTCTCGCCATCGTGATTTTTGCCGCTTTCTTCATGGCTTTCGGCCAGATGGCCCAGCAGCCTGTCGTAGGCAGCGTGAATGCAGGCTCGGAAGCCGAACGAGCCGGTTTCGAAGCGCAGGACCGCATCGTCTCCATCGAAGGCCGACGCATCACGGAATTCTCCGAGATCATGACCGAGTTCATGCTGCGTCCGAACGAGCAGGTGGACATCGTCATCGAGCGGAATGGCGCGGAAGTGACGCTACATGCGACGCCGCGGATCGAATCCGTGCCGGATCGTTTCGGCGGCAGCCGCGACCGCGCCATCATCGGCTTCCAATCGAGCGGCGAAGTCTTCCGTCAGAGGCTCAATCCGGTCGAGGCCGTCGGTGCGGCTTTCGCCCGCGTCGGCAGTGTCGTGGAAACGACGGTGCGCTATGTCACGCGGATCGTCACCGGCCGCGCGCCGGCGAACATGCTCAACGGACCGGTCGGAATCGTGACCGTGTCCGGCCAGCTGGCCAACGAAGCCGCTTCCAATGCTCCGAACGCCGGCGCAGCGGTAACGGGCGTTGCCCTGAACATCATTCAGCTGGCTGCTTTTTTCAGTATCGGACTGGGATTGGTCAATCTTCTGCCGATTCCCATACTCGACGGCGGGCATCTTGTGTATTACGCCTACGAGGCGGTTGCCGGGAGACCGCTCAGCGCAAAAGCGCAGGAAATCGGCTTCAGGGTCGGTCTTGCGCTCGTGCTGGGTTTGATGCTTGTAGCAACCTGGAACGATTTGGTTTATCTGGGCGGATCAGGTTCCTGATCCGCAACAAAGAACGGCGGCCCGTATGTCGAGTTTTCAGCGCGTCCTGACCGCGGCTTTCTATTGCATAATGACCGCCGCCCTTCCGGCGGGGCTGTCCGCGACCGCGCAAGCCCAGGATGCCCCGGAAGCCACGGTCACGCCGCCGGGCCAGGAGACGCCGGAAAACGTGCCGCTCCGCCAGGTGCTCGTGCAGGGCAATCAGCGCGTCGAGGCTGATACGGTTCTGTCCTATCTGCTGTTGCAGCCGGGCCAGCCGGTCAGCCAGCAAGCCATCAACCTGTCCATCCAGACATTGTTCGCGACCGGCCTTTTCTCGGACGTCCGCGTGGAAAACCGCGGCGACGTCGTGATCGTCTACGTTCAGGAAAACCCGATCATCAACCGCGTCCTTCTTGAAGGTAATCGCGCGACCGATGACGACACCATCACCGAGGAAATCCAGGCCCAGCCGCGCGCGATTTTCACGCGCGCCCGGGTTCAGGCCGATGTACAGCGCATCATCGAGGTCTATCGCCGGACCGGCCGCTTTGCCGCCCAGGTTACGCCGCGCATCGTCGAGCTGCCGCAAAACCGCGTCGACCTGATCTTCGAGATTTCCGAAGGCCCGGTCACCGGCGTGCGCCGCGTCAACTTCATCGGCAATGACAGTTTCTCGGACCGGGCCCTGCGCGGCGAGCTGGTGACGGTGGAATCGCATTGGTGGCGTTTCTTCTCGACCAATGACAATTACGACCCGGACCGTCTGGAATATGACCGCGAATTGCTGCGCCAGTTCTACCAGAACCGTGGCTATGCCGATTTCCGCGTTGTGTCGGCCGTCGCCGAGCTGACGCCGGACCAGGAAGACTTCTACATCACCTTCACCCTCGACGAGGGCGATATCTACCATTTCGGTGAAATCACCGTCGAAAGCGAATTGCCGGATGTCGATCCCGATTTCCTGCGCCAGATCCTTCCGGTGCAGACCGGCGGCCTGTTCCAGGGCGAGCTGATCGAGGATTCGGTTGATACGCTGAATTTTGCCGTCGGTGCGTCCGGCTATGCCTTCGTCAACATTACGCCGAACATCCGGCGTAACCGCGAAAACCAGACGGTCGACGTAACCTTCGAGATCGAAGAGGGCCCGCGCGTTTACATCGAGCGGATCGATATTGTCGGCAATACGCGTACGCTGGACCATGTCATCCGCCGCGAGCTGGACATTGTCGAGGGCGATGCTTTCAACCGCTCCCTGATCGACCGTTCGCAAGCGCGCGTCCGCCGTCTCGGCTTCTTCGAGGATGTCGAGATCAACGAGGTTCAGGGCTCTTCGCCGGACCTCGCCCGCCTGCGCGTGGCCGTCACCGAGCAGGCGACGGGTGAGCTGGCGTTCGGCGCCGGTTTCTCGTCAACCGATTCCTTCCTCATCGACCTCTCGATTTCCGAACGCAATCTGCGCGGCCGGGGCCAGTATCTGCGCTTCCGCGTTGCCGCGAGCTCCCGG
The DNA here is from genome assembly GCA_965366295.1 of uncultured Hyphobacterium sp. Lineage (GTDB taxonomy): Bacteria > Pseudomonadota > Alphaproteobacteria > Caulobacterales > Maricaulaceae > Hyphobacterium. The sequence continues at coordinate 1,645 of CBDUFA010000142.1, read as the reverse complement.
CGTGAGCAGATCGATATCCGCTTTACCGAGCCGCGTTTCCTGGACCGCAATCTCGCGGCGGGCGTGGACCTGTTCTCGGTGCGCTCCGACTTCATCAACGAAGCCAGCTTCGAAACGCAATCAACGGGTTTCAGCCTGCGCGCCGGATTCCCGACCACGCGCTCGACCAATCTAGGTCTGCAGTACACCTTGCGGAACGATGATGTGTCGGTCTTTGCCGGCGCCAACCAGTCACTGCGTAACCAGGCGGGTTCGCGCCTGACATCGGTGTTGAACTATTCCCTGCGTTGGGATCGCGTCGATAACCCGATCGAGCCGAGCCGCGGCTTCCGCGCCGAGCTGAGCCAGGCCTTTGCCGGCATTGGCGGTGATGTCCGCTTTGTCTCCACCGAGCTCAATGCCGCCGTCTACCGGCCGCTGTTCTGGAATTTCGTCGGCAGCCTGTCGATGAATTCCGGCTTCATCATGGGCTGGGGCGGCGATGACATCCGCATCAATGACCGCTTCTTCCGCGGTGGTAACTCCTTCCGCGGCTTCGAGGTTGCCGGTATCGGCCCGCGTGTCGTGGTTCGCGATCCGGCCACAGGCCGCCTGCGCGGCGGCGATGCGCTTGGTGGCCGCTTCTATGCCATCGGTACCGCCGAAATGTCATTCCCGCTACCACTGCCAGAGCAATATGGCGTCCGTGGCAGCCTGTTTACCGACTTCGGTACACTCGGCCTTCTGGACTCCAACGACTTGATCGCCGAAGTGCCGGGCTCCGGCCAGGCCTTTACGGCTGACGATCTGTCGCTGCGGGTATCCGCCGGCCTGTCCATCTTCTGGGATTCACCCTTCGGTCCGGTCCGCTTTGACCTGGCCGAGGCGCTGGTCAACGAAACCTATGACCGCGCCGAGTTCTTCCGCTTCAGTACACGAACAGGATTCTGATCATGAAACCTTCCTCCCTCAATCCGCTCGCGATCGTCGCGGCCGCTGTCGCCTTTGTGTCGATCAGCGCCCCGGCCTTCTCGCAGCAGACCGTGCTCGTCATCAACGAAGACCGCATCCTGCGTGAAAGCGATGTCGGTCAGCACATCCAGACCCGCCTGCAAGCCATTTCCGAGGAAATGGACGGCGAGTTGCGCGCGCTTCGCACGCCAATCGACGAAGAGGCCGAGCGCCTCAATGCCGAAACCGCCAACCTGACCCAGGAAGCGGTTCAGCAGCGCCCCGACCTGATGCAGCGCATCCAGACCGTCAGCCAGCAGGCTCAGCAATTCGAAGCCACGCGTCAGCGTTATTCGAATGAGCTGGTGGCGACCGAGCGGGCCGCCATGCGCCCGGTTCTTGAAGCCCTTCAGGCCGTGCTCCAGGAAGTGGTTGATGCCCGCGGCGCGGACATCATCATTGACCGCGGCAATCTGGTCTATGCCGGCCAGGACGTTGATGCGAGCGCCGACGTGATCGCCGCCCTCAACAGCCGTCTGCCGACCGTGCCGGTCAATCGTGTCCGCCTTCCGCAAGGCGACGCGCAGCAACCGGCGCAGCAATAGGCTTCAGGGAGTAACGCGGCGTGGCCGATCCCCGGTTTTACGAGTCGGCGCGTCCGTTATCCATCGAAGAGCTGGAAGAGAAGGCGCTGCGCTTGCGGGTGCCCGGACGA
>CBDUFA010000141.1:0-4945 GCA_965366295.1 uncultured Hyphobacterium sp. | reverse complement strand
CGCCGCGGCGCAGGAGGCCGGCAAGTTCGACGACGAGATCGTGCCGCTGGCCTCGAAAATGGGCGTCTTCAACAAAGAGACAAAGGAAATCACCATCCAGGACGTGTTGCTCGAAAAGGATGAAGGCAATCGTCCCTCGACCACGCTGGAAGGGCTGCAATCGCTGCAACCGGTCCAGGCCAATGGCCAGGTCGTGAAGGAAGGCAAGTACATTACTGCCGGCAATGCCTCGCAGCTTTCCGATGGCGCCTCCGCCTCGGTGCTGATGGAGGCCAAGGAGGCCGAGAAGCGCGGCCTGCAGCCGCTGGGCATCTATCGCGGCATCGCTGTTGCAGGCCTCGACCCGGACGAGATGGGTATCGGGCCGATCCATGCCGTGCCGAAACTGCTGAAGGCCAACGGCCTGAAAATGGACGACATCGGTCTCTGGGAGCTCAACGAAGCGTTCGCCGTTCAGGTACTCTATTGCCGCGACAAGTTGGGCATCCCGAACGAGAATCTCAACGTCAATGGCGGTGCGATCTCGATCGGCCACCCGTATGGCATGTCCGGCGCCCGCATGGTTGGCCATGCGCTGATCGAGGGCAAGCGCCGCGGCGCAAAATACGTGGTCTGCACCATGTGTGTCGGCGGCGGCATGGGCGCGGCCGGCCTGTTCGAAGTGGCTTAGGGAGGCTGCCGACATGGGTGAACGCCTTCCCGCCCCGACACGTGACGAGGTTACCGAAGCCGGCCTGAAGATCATGGCCGAAAATCCGTTCTTCGAAGTTGGCGAAGCGGAAATCCGCGGCGCCACCTTCCGCGTCTTCAAGAACGCACCGAACAACACGGACGGTCTGCTCTTCATGTGCGATCTGCACGCCGACAAGACCGCCGTCGTGTCCGGCGATGTGCGCTGGTCGTTTGCCGATCTCGCACGGGAAAGCCGGGCTGTAGCGGCCGGCCTCGTGAAAATGGGCGTCAAGAAAGGCGATCTGGTCGCCACGGCGACGCGGAATACGCCGGAATTCATGGCGACCTATCTCGGTGCCACGCTGCTGGGCGCGGTCATCGTGCCGCTCAATGGCTGGTGGACTCCGCACGAGATGGAATTCGCTCTCGGCGATTGCGGGGCGAAAGTCGTCCTGGTGGATGGCGAGCAGGCCTTCAAATTCCTGCCATTGAAAGAGAAATTCGGCCTGACGCTGATTTCCGGCACCGGTGAATTCGAGGGGCAGGACCGGACCTGGGCCTCGATCCGTGATGACGGGACCGGAGAAACCCCGCCGGGCGGCGCGGTCGAACCCGACGATCTGATGTCCATCATGTACACGTCCGGCTCCACCGGCGATCCGAAGGGCGTGATGCTGACCCATCGCGGGGCCTGGTCGGTGCTTTTGTCTTTCGCCTTCGTGATGTCGGCCGCCAAGGAAACCGAGCGCGGCGCGGCCATGGCCGAACGCGCGGGTGACCTGGCGATCCTTGTCTCGGTGCCGCTCTTTCATGTCACGGGCTCACATCCTGTCTTCATGCTGTCGCTGATCCTGGGCCGGAAAATGGTGCTGATGCGGTCGTGGAAGCCGCAAGATGCGGTCCGGCTGATCCAGCAGGAGAAGATCACCAATTTTGTCGGCGTACCGACCATGTCACATGAGCTGATGCTGGCGGCCGAGGAGATGGGCGTGACGCTGGATACGCTGACCGATCTTTCGGCTGGTGGTGCCAAGCGGCCCGCGGCGCATGTGAAACGCCTCGCCGACAGCTTCAAGAGCGCCTATTCCTCGACCGGTTATGGCCTGTCCGAGACGAGCGCACTGGGCACCTATAACGGGTTGATGGACTACCAGAAAAAGCCGGGCTCTTGTGGCCGTGCCGTGCCGCCGCTCACCGATGTCCGTATCGCCGGCCCCAATGGCGAAGACGTCGCGACCGGCGAGCCGGGTGAGGTCTGGATCAAGACGCCGGGCGTCTTTGCCGGCTATCTCAACCTGCCGGAAGAAACCGCGAAATCGCTGACACCCGATGGCTGGTTCAAGACCGGCGATGTCGGCACGATGGACGAGGACGGGTTTGTCACCATCGTCGACCGGATCAAGGACATGATCGTGCGTGGCGGCGAGAATGTCGCCTGTCTCGAAGTCGAGGCGGCGATGGTGAAACACCCCGCCATTCTCGAGGCCGCTGTCTTCGCGGTGCCCGATGAACGCCTCGGCGAAGCGGTTGGCGCGGCGATCTATACCCGTCCGGGGGAGGACGTGACGCTCGATGAGCTCGACGATTTCCTGGAAGGCGACCTGGCGGCTTTCAAACGGCCTGAGCATCTCTGGCATTTCAACGAACCGCTGCCGCGTGGCGGAACCGAGAAGATCGACAAGCCCGGCTTGCGGAAGAAGCTGCTGGGCGGTAGCTCCTAGGGCATGAAGCTGACGCTCGATGCCCGATTTGTCTTCGGCCTGCTGGTTTTCCTGGCCGTGGCATGGGCATTGCGGACAGCCGGCGATGTACTCCTGCCCTTCCTGGTGGCCGGCTTCCTGGCCGTCATCCTCGAGCCATTGACCCGGCGGTTTTGCCGTTGGGGCCTGCCGCGATCGCTGGCAGCGCTCGCCTCGACATTGCTGGCCGTCATCGTAATTGCGGGACCGATCGTGGCGATCACGCCGATCGTTATCATCGAGGGGCGCGATCTGATCGGGCGCATTCCCAACCTGATCGATAATTTCCTGGTCGCGACGGGCAGCCTCGCCGAGGCCTGGGGCATGGATCTGCCCGATGTCTCCTGACAATCGATTACCGGCAACTCCAACCCGGTCGGGGCGATCAGTTCCCGGATCGCCGGATCGATCACCGGTGCGATCTCGACCGTGCTGCTCGCCTTCCTGACGCCTGTGGCGCTGTTCTTCTTCCTCAAGGACTGGCCGGCGATATCAAAGACGGTCGGTGAGCTGCCGCCGCGCCGCTATTCCGACGAGCTCCGCCGCATCGGCCGCGAGATCAATATCCAGCTGTCGCGCTATGTCCGCGGCCAGTCTCTGGTCATCCTGGTTCAGGCCATCTATCACGCCGCCGCCCTGGCCGCGCTCGGCCTGAACTATTCGGTCGCGATCGGGATCCTGACCGGGCTGTCGGCGATCATCCCGGTGGTCGGCAATCTGATCATGTTCGCGCTGGCCATGCTGGTCGCCATCAGCCAGTACGATTCGATCTGGCCCATCCTCGGTGTGATCGCGGTCTATGGAACCGCCCAGATCCTCGAAACCGTGTGGCTGGCCCCCAAGCTCGTCGGCGGGCAGCTGAAACTCCATCCCTTGTGGGTCATGGCCGGCCTGCTGATCGGCGGCGCGCTGTTCGGCTTTCTCGGCGCACTGCTGGCACTGCCCATGGTGGCGGTCGGCAGCGTCGTCGCCAAACACGGGTTCGAGCTCTGGCGCGAGAGCGAGTTCTACAAGACACCCGACCCGCCCAAAGTCGGCAAATCATGATGGACGTGCTGCTTCTTCTCGGCGGGCTCGGCTTGCTGGCGTTCGGCGGCGACGGGCTGGTGCGCGGCGCGGTCGGTATCGCGAACCGTCTAGGCTTGTCGCCCATGTTCGTGGGCCTGGTCCTGGTCGGATTCGGAACATCCGCGCCCGAACTGGCGACCAGCCTGCAAGCGCAGTTCGCCGGATCCCCGGGCGTTGCCGTCGGCAATGTCGTCGGATCGAACACAGCGAATATCCTGCTCATTCTCGGGATCGGTGCCGTGATCCGGCCGATCCTGGCCGTGCGCGAGGCGCTGTTGCGCGACGGGCTCGCCCTGACCATCGCCACCGCCGCCGCCATGGCCCTGCTGTTTCATTCGCCTGCCCCGGCTATCTGGGGAGTGGCCCTGATCGGCTTGCTGCTCGGCTATATCGGGCTGAGCTATGTGCTCGACCGGCGGCGGGGCAGCAATGCCGGTGCCCTGCACGAGGCCGAAGCGGCCAGCACGGGCGCGCCTCAGAACATCCTGATCGCTATCCTGTTTTTCCTCGGCGGCCTGGCCGGTGTACTGATCGGCGCCCGGTTGCTGGTCACTGGCGCGATCAGTATCGCCGAAGCCTTCGGCATCTCGCAGGCCGTGATCGGGCTGACGATCGTGGCGGTTGGCACCTCCCTGCCCGAGCTGGCGGCGACGATTGCCGCGGCATTGCGGCGGCAGGGTGATGTCGCCTTCGGCAATGTCATCGGCTCGAACATTTTCAACGCCGCCGGAATCCTGGGCGCGGCGTCGTTGGCAGCGCCGCTGGACGTGCCGCAAAGAATTCTCGGCGAAGATGTCTGGGTGATGCTGGCGGCCACAGCGATCCTGCTGGTCTTTGCCTTTACCGGCCAGCGCGTCGACCGCCGCGAGGGCGCTTTGCTGCTGGCGCTCTATGCGGCCTATATCGCCTGGTTGGCCGGATCGATGTGAGGGGGACATCATGAAGCTCTGGATTTCGATTGCCGGAGGCATTCTGGCACTGGCGCTCGTCGTGCTCGCGGTCATGGCCTGGACGCCGGCAGGACCACCCGTTGACCAAGACGCGATCCGCGAGCGGGCTGCGCAATATTCCGCCCGGATCATCCGCGATTCCTATGGCGTGCCGCACATCTATGGCGACACCGATCCCGACGTTGCCTTCGGCCTCGCCTGGGCGCATGCCGAGGATGACTGGGAAACGATCGAGACCACGCTGCTCGCCGCACGCGGGGTCCTGGCGCGCTATGACGGCCAGTCCGCGGCCCCGACCGATTATATCGTCCGCCTGCTTCGGGTCCGCGAAACCGTCGCCGCGCGATATGAAAGCGACCTCTCCGCCGACACGCGTGCCCTCGTGGAAGCCTATGCCGACGGGATGAATGCCTGGGCGCTGGAAAATCCCGGCCGGGTCCGTCAAGGCGTTTTGCCGATGACCGGCCAGGACGTGGTCGCCGGTGAGGTTGCCGTGCACCGGGGTCGCCGCGAAAC
>CBDUFA010000140.1:0-4946 GCA_965366295.1 uncultured Hyphobacterium sp. | reverse complement strand
CTCGCGGGCCTGTCAGCTTGCGTGGCCACGCCATCCGGTCCGTCCAGCTTCGTCGCCACGTCGGCACCCCTTCCTGCCGCGCAGCAATCTTTGCGTCAACAGGCCGCCGACCTGGATGCCCGTTTCCATGAAGCCGGCTGGGTGGCCGAGGAACATGGCGCCGCGATGCAGCGCCTGACCGGCATGCTGATGTTCGGCCGCGGCGAGTCCCGGCGCACACCGGTGGAAGTCTATTTCGCCGCCGCCGGTCTCGAAGAGGCTGCGCCCGAGGCCATCGAGGCCCGCGTTCGCCGCGACCTTGAAGAGGCCACGCGCCTGACGCTGGCCCTCGCCGTGGACAGCCGCGATGTGCTCAATTCCGACGGCCTGACCCCGGAAACCCTGACCGATGATATCGGCGCGCTGGAGTTCGCCATCACCGATGTCCGCCAGGCGATCGACATGTTCCGGGCGCTGGAAGAGGGCGAGACCGGGCTGGGCGACCTGTCGACCGAGTTGCAGACCTTCGAATTGTCATTCGACGAGCTGAGCCGGACGGCCGATGCGCTGGCTTTCCGTCGCCGCCAGCTGCGCGCCAGCGAAACCAGCTGATCCCGTGACCGATCCGCAGGACGTCAAGGGCTTCCTCGAGCCGGAGGAAGGGGCCGCCCTCGCGCGGTATGCGTCGGGTGTGGCCGATCTCGGACCGCTACTCGAAATCGGCGGCTATTGCGGCAAGTCGGCGCTCTATCTCGGTGTCGCCGCGCGCGAAGCTGGAACCCATTTGTTTTCCATCGACCATCATCGTGGCTCCGAGGAACACCAGAAGGGCGAGGGCTATTTCGATCCCGATCTCTATGACGACATCGCCGACGCCGTCGACACGCTGCCGGTCTTCCGGCGCAATGTGCTGAAGGCCGGGCTGGAGCCTTATGTGATCGCGCTCGTCGGCAAATCGGCGGATATCGCGCGCTACTGGACCACGCCGCTGGGATTCGTCTTCATTGATGGCGGGCATTCCATGGAAGCGGCGCAGGCCGATTATGACGGCTGGGCGGCGCGCGTCGCCGATGGCGGCATCCTCGCCATCCATGATGTTTTCCCGAACCCGGAAGACGGTGGCCGTCCGCCCTATGAAATCTGGAAACAGGCCGTCGCGTCAGGCGATTTCGAACCGGTCGAGCGGATCAGGACGCTGGAGGTTTTGCGCCGGGTGAAGCGGGGCTGATCCCCTTCAGCGGCGTCACCAGCAGATCGGAACCCGGTGTCAGGTGCTCGATGGCATCGGCCGCCAGGACCACGGCTGCGGCCGTCCAGGCCGGACGCTCCTGCGGCCAGAGGATTTCCTCCTCGAATTGCCAGCCCATCCAGTAGCCGCCCGACTTGGCCGCCAGCGGCGACAGGTCGGCGATCAGCTTGCGAGCCTTGGCGGTCCAGCCGACGGCCTGGCACGCCAGCGCCAGCTCGGCAGTCTCGGCAGCCGTGACCCAGGGCTCGTCCGCCACGCAGCGGCATCCCAGCCCGTCAATCACATAGCGCGCCCAGCCGGCCTCAAGGCGGCGGCGCGATTCCTCGATCGAATGCACGCCCGACAAGACCGGATAGTACCAGTCCATGGCATAGCGCCGCCGGTCGACGGACTTGCGATCAAAGCGCCAGTCCTTGTCGTGCAGCGCTTCCGCCAGGCGCGTGCGCGCGGCGATGAGCTCACGCGTTTCACCGCCGAGCGCCTGCTCCAGCCGGATGGCACATTCCAGGCTCTTGTAGAGGCAGGCATTACCGGCCCGCAGCGAGTCAACCGTGTCGAGCGTTTCGCCATCGCCCGGCTTGCGCCAGACGAAATCGCCCTCGCGCGTCTGGCAGGACAGGACAAAGGCCATCGCCCGGCGCACCGGCGCCGCATAACGCTCCAGCCAGTCCGGCCGGTCCAGCGCCAGCGCGGCGCGCAGCACGGTGACCGCGGCATAGCCGGCAAAATTCGTATCCCGTGCGGTGGCCGGATTGTCGACCACGAGCCGCCGATTGGTATCGTCCAGCGGCACGCCGGCGCCGAGTTCCCCGGTCCATCCGCCATCATGCTCCTGCCGGTCGAACAGGGCTTCCAGCGCGGCAAAGCAGGTCTCCACGCGGCCCGCCACGGCCAGCGCCATCGCGCTTTCGCCATGATTCCACGGATCCCACAGCCCCGCCTCGATCCAGGGAATGGAGCCGTCGGCCTGTTGCAGCGCCTCGATCCGCTTGGCGGCGGCGGGAAGGTGGATGAGCGTGCTCATACCGGCTTCACGAAATACATCACCAGGCTCTTGCCCATGACCGGGTTAAGCAGTTTTTCGAGCCCACGGGTCAGCGGCGGCGCCTGCAGCAGGTCCCATTCCAGGAATTTGCGATAGGCATTGACCAGCCCGTGCTCGTCGCGAATGTCCCAGACCGCGCATTGCAGCCACCAATAGGGGCTGTGCAGGGCATGCGCCCAGTGATGCCCGGTCTTGCGCAAACCGGTGCGGCGGGCCGCGGCGTGCAGCTGGTCGTGTTCGAATATCCGCACATGACCGCCCGGCGTGTTGCGATAGCCGTGCGACAGCTTCCAGCAGATCCATTCCGGCCAGTAGCGCGGTACCGATAGCGCCACCCGGCCGCCCGGCCTGGTGATCCGGGTTATCTCGGTCAGCGCGGCATCCGGATCGTCGACATGCTCCAGCACTTCCGAGCAGATCACCGCGTCAAAGCTCTCATCGGCAAAGGGCAGGCGCTGGGCATCGCCTGCGGTCAGCGTGCCCGACCGGTTGGGCGAGGTGTCCGGCGGCGGCAGCTCGAAAAACCCGTCGGCGGTGGCCATGACATCGGCCTCGGACAAGTCGAGCCCGGTGACATGCACCGGGATTTCGTTCCAGTACAGCGCATGTGTATGCCGCCCCCGGCCACAGCCGAGATCAAGCACGCGGTCGCCGTCTTCCAGCCGCAAGCGTTTGAAATCGATCGTCAGCACGCCGCGATTGCTTCCTCGTAAAGCGCGCTGGCGGCAAGTGCATGATTACGCCAGCAAAAGACGTTGCGCGCGCGTTGTGCCGAGGCCTCGCTCATCTCCGCCGCCATGTCCGGCTGGTTGAGCACGGCGCGGATGGCGGTTTCCAGCGCAACGGCATCACCGGCGGGCACAATACTGCCGGCCTCGCCGACGACTTCGGGCAGCGCGCCGCCATCGCTGGCCACGACCGGCGCGCCGCAGGCCATCGCCTCGGCGGCGGGAAACCCGAAGCCCTCGAATCGGGCCGGGCAGACCACCAAGCTGGCGCGGCGATAAAGATCCGCGATCTCCTCCCGGCTGACCCCCGAACGGGTCGAGACCCGGTCCGTCATGCCCGCCGACTCCAGGATCCGCTTGGCCGGCCCGTCGCGCAGCTGGCCGATCATCTCCAGTTTCAGCGCCGGCATCTGGCGCGCCAGCAACACGAAGGCCGTCATCAACACGTCCAGCCCTTTGATCGGGACATCCGCGCTCGCCGTGGCCGCGATCAGGCCAGGCACGCGGGACGTGTCCGCATCGGGGTGGAAGACAGCGTGATCAATGCCATTGAAGGCGACCCGTGCCCGCTCGGCCGGCATGCCGTAATGCTCGGCATGGCTGTCGATCGACGCCTGTGACACGGCCAGCAGATGCCGCAGCTCGCGCAGGGTCCGGGCCTGCATGTCGGTGAAATTGTACCAACGGCGCGTCAGCCATTTGTCGATCCGCTTGTCGGCGCCGGCGACGGCAAACTCGCGGTCGATCGCCACCGGGTGGTGGATGGTGGCGACCACCGGGATCGTGCGCGCAATCTCGACAAAGGGCGATGTCAGCGTCTGGTTGTCATGGATGACGTCGAAGCGATGCCCTTCGCGCTTCAACCAGTCCTGCAGGCGATAGCTGAACGCCAGCAATTCGCCGAACGCCCCGGTATTGTGCGCCAGCCATTCGGAGCGATCCGCCTTGCGCGCCAAATGGCGCGGGCGCAGGGCCAGAAAGGCATTCTTTTCCTCGAACAGGTTGAGCGAGGGGAAGGTGACCAGTTCCACACCCTCCGGCACGTCCGGATAGGGCGGTCCCGAGGCAATGGTCACGGCATGGCCGAGATCGCGCAGGCCAATCGCCAGCTCGCGCAGGTAAACGCCCTGTCCGCCGACATGCGGATGCGACCGGTAGCCGGTCAACAGCACGCGCCGCGGATGCAGCGCGACGGTCTCGCCTTCCGGCGTGAATGGCGGCGCGTCAGCGCGCGAAAGATCGGCGATTGCCCGGTCCATGAACAGTGTTCACCCCTTGTGAAGCGCGAACCTAGCCGCCCGATGCTGCACTGCAAAGCCGCGATTGCAACAGGCTTTCCATTTGCCGGCAGACAGGCTATCGCCGCGCCCATGGACGGGCGGGTCATTCATCCAAAGGGATTGCGCTTTGCAGCGCATTACGGGGCGTTTTACCTCGCTTTCGGGGCGTTCCTGCCCTACCTGCCGCTCTGGCTCGAAACCCGCGGATTGAGCGGTACGATCATGGGGCTTGCCCTTGGCGGCGGCATGATCGGGCGCATGGTGCTCGCTCCGCTGGGGGCGAGCTGGATGGACGGGTCGAGCCGCCGGCGCGATGCGATCATCGGCTTTGCCTGGGCCGGGCTGGCCGGATTCCTCTTGCTCGCCCCGGTCCGCGACCATGTGCTGATCGCCATCCTCGCCGCGCTCGCGGGTGCGCTGTTCTCCGGGCAGATCCCGTTGATGGATTCCTTTGCCGCCTGGTCATCGCGCAAGCATGGCTTTGCCTTCGGCGCCCAGCGGGCCGTCGGATCGGCCACCTTTATCGGGGCCAATCTCGGCGCGGGCTGGCTGGTCGGACGGTTTGGCGGCGAAGCCGCGCTTTATTGGATGGCGGGCGGCGCCGCGCTCACCGTCGCCACCGCGTATTTCCTGCCGCCGGGCGCGCGCCATGGCGACGAACCCCG
>CBDUFA010000139.1:0-4974 GCA_965366295.1 uncultured Hyphobacterium sp. | reverse complement strand
TGAATTACGCCCGATTGCTGGAAAAGCACCCGGATCTCGCACATTTGCCGAGTGCAAAGGCGGCGCGCATTCTCAAGGCCATCCCGGGCCAGGCCTTGCTGCGGGGCGTCTGGGCCCTGATGGCGCAATCGCCGGTCGCCCCGATGAAAGCCCGCACGCTAGCCCTCAAACTCTGGCGCGCCAGCTGGGCCGCCGATGCGATCTGACATGACCGATACAGCCTATATCCCGTCCGGCGGTCTGACCGGAAAAATCAAGCGGATGAAAGCGCGTCTGTTCGAACGCGACCCGATCCGCCTGTCGACCGACCGGCTTGTCGTCTCCATTACCTTCGACGACTTCCCGAAATCAGCCGTGGCTGTTGGCGCCACCGAGCTGGAAAAGCGCGGTTGGCGCGGCACCTGGTATGCCTCGGGCGGGTTTGCCGGCACCGACACGCATCATGGCGCCATGTTCGACAGCAGCGACCTGGAGCGCCTGGCGGCGAGCGGGCACGAAATTGCCTGCCATACGCTCAACCATTCGGATCTCGGTCAGGCTTCAACCGAAGCGGCGATGGCGCAGCTGGACACCAATGCCGAGACCCTGGGACAAATGGGGCTGAAATCCTCCATGCCGGCCTTTGCCTATCCGTATGGCGAAACAGCGCCGTCGATAAAGCGGGCCTTGTCGGGACGGTTCGAAACGCTTCGGGGCGTGCGCCCCGGCATCAACCGGTCCGGCGCTGACCGGAACCTGTTGAAAGCCGTCGGCATTGATGGCGGCGCGGCCGGGCTCGCTCGGGCAAAGGCGTTTGTCGATGAAGGCTGCGAGTCGCCCGGCTGGCTGATCTTCTATGCGCACGACATCCAGGACCAGCCGACCGAATGGGGCTGTACCCCCGAAGAGTTCACGGAATTGCTCGACCATATTGCCGAGAGCGGGGCAAACGTCCTGCCGGTGACAGAAGCCTATCGCAGTCTCATCGCTTCATAGCGGGCCGGCATGGCAAGGCGCGCAGCGGTCGCGACAAACAGGACCCAGGTAATCGCATTGCGCTGCACCAGATTACTCTCGGAAATACTGATCAACGCCACTAGCACCAGGAAGACCAGCGCCCAGTAGACCTCCGGGCCCTTGAACAGGCGAGTGAAGGCGCGGAAGATCGACGCCAGCAGCGATACGGCCATCAGGGCGACACCCGGCAACCCCACCGAAAGCGCCAGTTCCAGCCAGCCATTATGTGCGGTCGGCACGGGCCATTGCGTCCGTTGCCGGACCCAGAAGGCCGGCCCGTATTCATTGACCCAGAATGCGCCGTATCCATAGCCGGTCCAGTACCGCGCCTGAACCTGGTCGGCGAGCACAATCCAGATATCCGTCCGGCCGGTCAGCGTGGCATCGCGGCCGAGCGCCTCGATCACCGCAACGGGCGCAATCGACATCACCATGGCGGCGATAAAGACCAGCAGGCCACCGCCACACAGAATAAGCGCTGCAAAACCGAACCCCCGGCGCGATAGCGCGATGGCCGCGGTACCGGCCAAGGCGAGCAGAAGCGCCAGCAAGGCGGTTTTCGAGGTCGACATCAGCACCATGGCCGCCTGGAATGCGGCCAGCCCCCACCAGATCAATCGCCGCTCGGGCTGGAATACGGACGACGAAATCGCGGCCAGCGCGCCGAACGCCATCATGGCGCCGAGCGTGTTCTTCTCCCACCAGATGCCGCGCCACGCACCAACATGGATGTCATGGTGCACGCCAAGCGTCGGATTGGCGATCGCCATCGCCGCACTCAGGAAGGCAAGGATCGCGAATACCACCCCGATCAGCGGCACCAAGTCCCGCCAGGTGAAACGCGATGCGAGGACGAGCCCGATCAGGGTCGTCATCACCAGCGCAAATCCGCGGCGCTGTGTGATGCCACCGTCGACCGACCACATATAGGAGGCCAGGCACAGGGCAGAGAGCGCCAGTATCAGCGGTATCCGCATCGCCGTGTCCAGCGTGCGGGCCGGTGTCGCCATCAGCCAGACCAGCGTCAGGCCGTAAACCGGCAACCACATCAGGCGCAGGATGGCCGAGCTTTCCGGATCGCCATCCGCGGCAAATATCGGTCCGAGCAATCCCTGCGAGACAAGGAAAAGAAACAGGCCGGCCAGGAAGAATTCCAGCGGCCGCAGCAGGTTCAGGCGCGGCGCCGCCCGCATGGCATCAAGATGGGCGTGGACATCGGTCAAGCGGCGCGCCGGCGAGCAGGCCGCGACCGGTTACACACGATCCCGGCGACCACACCGCCTCTTTGCTCGATGGCTTCGCGCCTTGCGGCGATGGCGCGCTCATTCCAATTGGCCTCATCCGCGACCAGGATCACGCCGTCTGCATCCGCTGCGACGGGCAATATGGCGCGGCTTGACGCCGGGGCATCTACCACTGCGAGGTCGATGCTGCCTCTGACGGCATTCCAGTATTCACGGGACTGACCGAATTCGAGGCGTTCGATGCCGGTCCGGGCCCGCTGGAACTGGGTCACGTAGAGATGCGGTCCGGCGGCCTTCGCGACCAGCCTGGCCCGGGCACCCTCGGGCGAAATCCGCCAGAAAGGCGAGCGCCCGAACGAGGCGTCAAAAGTCTGCGCATCCGGCCCCGCAAGCGATGCGGCATGGCGATTGCGGGCAAAATCAAGGTCGAACAGCCAGACACCTCGACGGGACCGGCCCGCCGCGACACGGGCAAATTCCCGCGCGACAGTGGACGTGCCGACACCTTTGCCAGCCCCGAGAAACATGAGCACACGCCCCTTGTTCCCGGGCCGCGCAATCGGTTCGAGCTGGTCCACCAGCGCCTGCATTTCAAATGAGAGATCAACCATCGAATCGCCGCGAATCGTTTCTTGGACCGCAGCTTTCACCCAAGCGGTTAACGCCGCGCCAACACGCTGCCCCTGTCAGGCATCCGCGCCAGCACCGGTACGCCCGCGACACGGGCCGGCATGGGTCCGCCGGCTTCGATCGTATCCGCCATTGGCTGCGGACGGGCCGCCGGCCGGCGCGGCGCGCTGGGCGAGACATGTTGTTCCCAATACCCCCGCAGCAGGCCCAAAAGCACCGCCGTACCCGCTGCGAAGATGAACGCTGCGGCCACGCCCAGCTTCTTCAGCGACGAGCCTTCAGGTGCGGCATAGGCGCGTTCGACGATCCGGACGGCATCCGCACTGCCCGGCGGCAGGGACTGCCGGGCCGAGGCTTCGGCCTGCTGGGTCGCGAGCGCATTCGCGGCGGCACCTGTCGCTTCGACATTGTCGGACAGGCGATCATGTTCAGCCCGCAAACCGCGCAGGCGGCGGGCCTCGGCTTCGGCCGCATTCAACTGGCTCTGGATGGCACCGGCGCGGCGGTTCTCACCGGCGGCCACGGCCTCGAGCCTCAATTGTTCCTGGACCAGCGCTTGCCGGACTTCGTTGACGCCAGTGCGGGTCTGTCCAAGGCCTTCGACACCACCCCCGGCAATGAATTCCTCGAGCTCGGCGATCTCGCGGTCAATCGCCACAACCGGCGGCGCTGTCTCGAGGTAACGCGACAACAGGCTTTCACGCTCCAGGCGCTTTTCCACCAGCAGGTTTTCCGCACTGCTCTCGACATAAAGCTCGATACTTGCCGGCATTTCCGCAACGCGGGCGGCAATCGCCGCGGCCGAAGCCGAGGCGGCCTGGCGTTCGGACTGGGCGGTCGCCAAGGCCGTCCTGAGGGCCGTGACTTGCGTAACTATGGCTTCAAGGTCGGCGTCAAAGTCCGTGATGTTGTTCTCGGTCAGGAAACGGTCCAGGGCGGTCAGCGCCGTCGAATAGGCCTGATCCGACTGCTCGCGGCGCTCGGCGACGGCGCTGGCACCGTCGCCCGTCAGCACGAACTGGCGATATCCGATATAGGAATCGACAATCGCGTCCAGGATTTGCTCGGACCGTTCGGCATTGTCGCCTTCATAGACCGGGATCAGGACCGACGCGTTGGGCGCGCGTTCAATGGAAAAACTCTGGCGCAATGTCCGGAGTGCCAGCGCCTCATTCCCGCCTTCAGGCAATATGGCGTTGACGCCGAGGCTCTCCATGGCGCGCCGCCGCACGGTTTCGGAGTTGAGGATTTCCGATTCCGATTGCATCACCTGCTCGATGATGAAGCCGTCCCCGGACCCCGCAGCCCCCGGCGTGAGGTCTTCGTCATCCAGAAGCACAAGCAGCCGCGCACGGGCCTCATAGGTCTTGTCCAAAAGGAGAATTGACGCCGCCGCGCCCGCGACGAAGAGGACCAGGAAAACCGCGATGATCATGCCGCGTTGCGACCAGATCATGCCGATCAGGTCATAGAGGTCGAGATCATTCCGGTCACCACCGGACGCATCCGGCGGCGCGGGCGGTCTCGTTCCGGATCCATTGCGCGCGCGACTCATGTTTGCGAGAAAAACGGTGGCCGGTTTAATTTTTCATTATCTTTCAGGTAAGAAATTCTCGAAAGAGTCGTTGGCGATGCGAATTTCCGTAGTTTTCCTGGCCCTGGCGCTCGCTGGCTGCGGGACGGCCCGCACTGTGACCAATGCGGTAACAGCCCCGTTCGAGCGCGATCATGAACCTGATTACTGGGCCTGGGACAATAACCGGCCGGAAGGCTCGACCGCGGCGTCCGGCTGGGGCGATATCGAGTTCGTGCAATGGCGGAATGCCGATCCAGCCTTCCGGCTGTTCCCCGGTGATACGGTTGATGTCACCGTTCACACGGCCCCGGAACTTGATCGGACCGTCACCGTTGGCCCCGATGGCCGGGTCAATCTTCCATTGGCAGGCCGCGTCATGGTGGCCGGCCGGACCGATGCGGAAGCTGCGAGCGCCGTGGCCGACGCCTATACGTCCATGTTGCGAAATCCGATTGTCGAGGTGACCGCAACCGGGTTCGGACCGCAGAACATCATTGTCGGGGGACAGGTCACCACGCCGGGCATGTA
>CBDUFA010000138.1:0-5005 GCA_965366295.1 uncultured Hyphobacterium sp. | reverse complement strand
AAATGGTCGATCCGGATGCCGTGGTCCTTTTGCCAGGCGCCGGCCTGGTAATCCCAGAACGTGTATTGATGCGCCCGGCCATCGCACTGTTCGAATGCGCTGGTGAAGCCCTTGAACAGGAGCTCGCGGAATGCCGCGCGGGATTCGGGGCGGGTCAGGGCATCGCCCTCCCAGGCGGCCGGGTCATGCACATCGCTGTCGCCGGGAATGACATTGTAATCGCCGGCCAGGACCAGGTTTTCCTCGTATGTGAGGAGCTCCGCGGCGCGGGCATTCAACCGCTTCATCCAGGCCAGCTTGTAATCGAATTTCGGACCCGGCGCGGGATTGCCGTTGGGCAGGTAGATGGAGGCGACGCGGACCACGCCGCCATCCGCCGAGATCACCGCTTCCAGATAGCGGGCCTGCTCGTCCTCATCATCGCCGGGCAGGCCGGTGACGGTTTCCTCGATCGGGAATTTCGACAGGATCGCCACGCCATTATAGCTCTTCTGGCCGTGGGTCTCGACATTATAGCCGAGGTCCTCGATCTCGAGGCGCGGGAAATTCTCGTCGACGGTCTTGATTTCCTGCAGGCAGACAATGTCCGGCGAAGCCTCGCGCAGCCAGTCGAGGACATTCTCCAGGCGGGCCTTGATCGAGTTGACGTTCCAGGTGGCGATGGTGATGGTCATGAACTCTGCTTATGCCGCGTTGTCGGAGCCGTCAAAGCCCCGGAAGGTGGCAATCTCATCAACGCTTGCCCGCTCCGTGCGCATCGCATTCAGCGGCGCGTCCGGATCGGCATAACCGAGCGCGAGGCCGCAATAGACCTGTTCGTCGTCCGGCAGGTCCAGCGCCTTGCCGAGCGTAATGGTGAAGCGCGTCCAGGCTTCCTGCATGCAGGTGGCGAGGCCATGGCCTTCGGCGGCGAGCACAACCGCGTAGATGAACATGCCGAGATGCGCCCACTGATTGGGGTTCATCCCGGGGTCGATGGTGAAGAACATTCCGACCGGTGCGTCGAAGAAATCGAAATTTTTCAGGACCTGCCCCAGCCGCCCGGCCTTGTCCTCGCGCGGAATATCCAGAATGTCGTACATCTGCTCGCCAACCGCATAGCGGCGTGAGCGATAGGGATCCCAGAGCTTTTCCGGATAGACCGGGAAGGCATTCTCGTCACCGAACGGGTCGGCTTCCAGTTTCGCCTTCACGGCATCGATCACTGCCTGCCGCGCTTCGCCGGTGACGACATGCACCTTCCAGGGCTGGAGATTGCCGCCGGACGGGGCCCAGCGGGCATCTTCCAGGATGGCGCGGACGGTTTCCGCGGAGACCGGTTTGTCGAGAAAGCCGCGCGTCGAGATGCGGCCACGCAGCGCTTCGAGGATGTCCATCAGATCGAGAAGGAGACACCGCAGCCGCAAGCAGCCGTGGCATTGGGGTTTTCAATCTTGAAGGTCGCGCCGATCAGGTCATCGGTGAAATCGATCGTGCAATCGGCGAGGAAGGGCAGGGAGGCCGAGTCCACGGCCACTTTCGCGCCATCGCGTTCCAGCAGCGTGTCATCGTCGCCCGCAGCCGCGTCGAGATCGAATTTGTAGGAGAAACCCGAACAGCCACCGCCTTCGACGGAAATCCGCAACACCCCGGCCTTCTCACTTTCCAGAATGGCATTGATACGCCGGGCGGCGCGTTCGGTGAGTTCGATCTTGGGCGTGGTCACGGGGACGGGCTCCGCTTTTGTTTTGTCCTGTGCTGATATATGGACCGCGCGAGGCGGAACGCAAACCCCGCAATGGAGACGAGATGAGTGTCGGTGCGACAGACCGGAGCCGGGCAGCCTATGCCTGCCACCCCTCGCAATCGCGCGGGCGGGTCTTTCCGCAAGCCGACAGCGCCTCGAGAACGGCATTCCAGCGTGACCGCGACCGCATCATTCACACCACCGCTTTCCGGCGGTTGAAGGAGAAGACACAGGTCTTCGTCGCACATGAAGGCGATCACTACCGCACACGCCTGACCCATTCACTCGAAGTGGCGCAAATCGCCCGCACCATTGCCCGGGCGCTGGACGCGGACGAGGACCTGACCGAAGCCCTGGCGCTAGCGCATGACCTGGGCCACCCGCCCTTCGGCCATGCCGGGGAACGGGCGCTGGCGGAGTGCATGAAGGATTTCGGCGGTTTCGATCACAATGCCCACACGCTGCGCATCATCACCCGGTCCGAAGTCCGCTATGCGGAGTTCGAAGGGCTGAACCTGACCTGGGAAACCGTGGAAGGCATCGTCAAGCATAACGGCCCGCTGGTCACGAAGGCGCGGGGCGAGGACCAGCTCAACTGGGGCATTACCGACTATCCGCATTGGCGCGAGCTGGAGCTTTCCAGCTTTGCCTCGCTGGAAGCGCAGATCGCTGCCCTGTCGGACGATATCGCCTATAACAATCACGATCTGGATGACGGGCTGCGCGCCGGATTGCTGAAGCTCGACGCGCTGGCCGAACTGAAACTGGTCGGTGCGGTCTGGGAACGGGTGCAGGACCGCTATCCCGAAGCACCCGAGGAGATCCGGATCCTTGAAATGGTGCGCGAGCTGATCGGTGTGATGGTCGAGGACGTGCTGGCCGAAACGCGTTCCCGGCTCGACGGGCTCAAACCGGAAAGCGCGGATGCCATCCGGCAGGCGGGGCGGGAAACCGCCGCCTTCTCGAACGACATGCTGATCGGGCTGGCGGAGTTGCGCCGCCATCTCTTCGCCAACATGTACCGGCATTACAAGGTCAACCGCATGATGGCGCAGGCCGAGCGGGTGGTGCGCGACCTGTTCGGTCTGTTCCACTCCGACCCGGGCCTGTTGCCGACGCGGTTCCGCCAGCAGGCCGGGGATGCGGGCAGCGTGGAGCTGGCCCGGCTGGTCTGCGATTACATCGCCGGAATGACCGACCGGTACGCGCTTGAAGAACACCGCCGGTTATTCACAGTTCAGGGCTACTTCTGACCCCCGTTAACCCTTGTTTATGGTGTTATTCTGGGCGAGGTCAGGTGATTCGGACCGTCAGGACGCAACGCTATGAGTGATCGCGACAACGATTACGACATCGACGAGTATGACGAGGAGACGTTCGACGCGCGCGAGGATTCGCGGCGTGGCCCCTTGTTGTTGACCACTGCCGTCGCGGTGATGGTTTTGTTCGTCGCCGTGGTCTGGAGCGCGTATCAGCAGGGGGTGCGCGACCGCGATGACCCGCCGCGCATCCTCGCCGACTCGACGCCCTATCGCGAACGGCCGGCCGATCCGGGCGGGGCGGAAACACCCGATCTCGATATCGAGGCCTATGACCGGATTTCCGGTGATACCAATGGCGGCGAGGAAGAGACCACGCCGCGCGATGGTCCCGAAGAGCCTGTCACCGATGGCGGCCGTCCGGCGCTGCGCCTGGAAGAGACAACACCGGACCAGACGGCGTCCAACACGGCCCAGACCGATCCGCCGGCGGATTCGGGCACCGATACGACCAGCGAACCGGAACAGGCGGCAACAACGCCGGTTCCCCCGCCGCCTCCGCCACCGCCGCCTCCGGCGGAGGAAACACAAACCGCCGCGCTGGCCGTTCCCGCGCCGCAATCGTCCGGCAGCTGGGTGGTGCAGATCGGTTCCTTCCGGACGGAGGAGGAAGCCGAAGGCGCCTGGGTCAACTTCATTTCCAGCTATTCGGATATTGCCGCTGGGGCGACGCCGGATATCCAGTCTGCCGAGATTGAAGGGCGTGGAACCTATCACCGCCTGCGTATTGCGGCCTTTGCCGGCCGTGACGATGCGTCAGCCTTTTGCGCCGCGCTGCAAGCGCGCGGGCAGGATTGCTACGCCACGCGCCGATGACGGCCCGCGCCGCGATCTTCGGGCTGAAAGGCCAGGCGCTGGAGGCGGGCGAGAAGGCCTTTTTCCACGATGCGGACCCTTGGGGGTTCATCCTCTTTGCCCGCAATGTCGATAATCCGAAGCAGATCGCGAAGCTTTGCGTGGCACTGCGTGATGCCGTCGGACGCGAGGCGCCGGTCTTCATCGACCAGGAAGGCGGGCGCGTGCAGCGCCTGCGCGCGCCACACTGGCGGGAAGCTCCGCCGGCGGCGGCGTTCGGCGCGCTCCATGCACTGGACAAGGCGGCGGGGAGCGAGGCGACCTGGCTCAATCACCGCCTGATTGCATACGAATTGCGGGCCAGCGGTATCGATGCCGACTGTGCGCCATGTCTCGACCTCGCCATCGAGGGGGCCGACGCCGTGATTGGCGACCGGGCTTACGGCGCGGATGTCGAGGTCATCGCGGATCTCGGTCAGGCCGCCATCGAGGGATTGATGGCGGGCGGTGTCGCGCCGGTGATCAAGCATGTGCCGGGTCATGGCCGCGCCGATGCCGACAGCCATTTCCATCTGCCCCGTGTGCGCGAGCCGCTGGAGGTGCTGGTAGCCTCGGATTTTGCGCCCTTCCGCGCGCTCAAGGACGCGGCGATGGGGATGACGGCACATATCGTCTACGATGCGCTGGATGATGAGACGCCTGCGACCATGTCGGACACCGCGATCCGCTATATCCGCGAGGAAATCGGTTTCGGCGGCCTTTTGATGACCGATGATCTCTCGATGAAAGCCTTGTCGGGGTCCTTCGCGGAGAAGACCACGCGGTCAATCGCGGCTGGCTGCGATATTGTCCTGCACTGCAATGGCGACCGCAAGGAAATGGATGCCATTGCCGCGGCCGCCCCGTTGTTGAGCGGCGACGCGCTGGAGCGGGCCGGCAAGGCGGAAGCGGCGCGCGAACATGCCGAGCCCTTTGATGCCGAACAGGGGCTGGCGAAGCTGAACGCCTTCATGAAGCAGGTGGGACGGTGAGCGAGGAATTCGAGGAAGACCTGCCCTTCGAGGCCGCCGAAGATGCCGATCACGAGGCGTTGATCGTTGATATCGACGGCTATGAAGGCCCGCTTCATTCGCTGTTGGCCCTGGCGCGCAAAAAGAAGATCGAC
>CBDUFA010000137.1:0-5016 GCA_965366295.1 uncultured Hyphobacterium sp. | reverse complement strand
ATCGTCGGCCGACCAGGCCGCGCTGCGCTATCTCAATGACACGCATACCTCGCCCCGGGGGCTGATGGATTTCTTCGAACGCTTCCGCTACCAGGAAACATTCAGCCCGGCGCGCCGCTATCCCTATTTCCGCACCCACCCGCTGTCCTCGGCCCGGGTGACGGCGCTGCGCGAAGGCGTTGCGAACTCGCCCTACACTGACGATCCGGTCGATCCCGAGGAACAGGCGCGGCTCGAGCGGCTGCAAGCCAAGATCTACGGTTTCATGGCCGAGCCTGGGCATGTCTTCTACCGCTATCCGGAAAGCGATCAGAGCCTGCCGGCGCGTTATGCGCGGGCGGTGGCCTTCTACCGCGATGCCCGGATGGACCGCGCGCGCGAGGAGATCGAATCACTGATCGCCGAAGAGCCCGACAATCCCTTCTTCTACGAGCTTTACGGGCAGATGCTGTTCGAAAGCGGCCATGCCGACGAGTCAATCCAGTACCACCAGCGCTCGGTCGAGCTGATGCCGCAAGCGCCTTTGCTCCGGCTCAATCTCGCCATGTCGGAAATCGCCGCTGACGATGACAGCCTGCTGGAGGACGCGGCCCGCAATCTCAATGTCACGCTGGATATCGAGCCGGACAATGCCTTTGCCTGGTACCAGATGTCGATCGTGCACGAACGCCAGGGCGAAACCGCGCTGGCCCAGCTGGCCATTGCCGAACAGGCCTATGCGAGCGGCAATAACGGACGCGCCATGCAGTTTGCCGTACGGGCGGCTCCGCAATTGGAACGCGGAACACCGGACTGGCATCGCGCCAACGAGCTGATCGGCATTGCCCAGGCGCAGATGGCCAGCGAAGCGCCGCGCCAGCGCCGGCGTGACGAGCTGCAGTAGCAGCATCGTCATTGGCAGCCGCACGCCAAGCCGCTAAACGGAAGCGGACATATTCATTCGGGGAAGTTTCATGAAAGCGTTGTTTGCCGCTCTGACCGGTCTGTTTGCCTTGCTGGCCTTTGCCACGCCGGCGCAGGCGCAGGATGATAGCGAGTTCACCGAGGCCGAGCGGGCGGAAATCCGCGAAATGGTCGGCACCTATATCCTCGAGAATCCGGAGATCATCGAGGAAGCCCTGATCGAGCTGCAGCGCCGCGCCCGCCAGCGCGAAAGCGAAGCGATGCGCACCGCGATCTCCGCCAATGCCGATTTGATCTACAATGACGCGCGCGACCCTTCTTTTGGACCGGATGATGCGCCGATCGTGATTGTCGAGTTCATGGACTACAAGTGCGGCTATTGCCGGATTGCCTCGCAATGGGTCACCGAGGCGCGCCAGGCCTATGGCGACCAGATCCGCATCGTGTTCAAGGAATACCCGATCCTCGGCGCGGAATCGCGCGAAGCCGCGCGTGCGGCGCTGGCCGTGCTGCGCCAGGGAGAAGACATCTACTGGCGCTTCCATACGGCCATGGTGCAGTCTAGCGGCCCCCTGCCCTCCGGCCGGATCGAGAATTTCGCGCGTCTCGCCGGTGCCGATATCGAGCAGATGCAGGAAGACATGGACGATCCGGACATCCAGACCCATCTCGAACAGGTCTATGCGCTCGGCCGCGCCCTTGGCGCGGAAGGCACGCCCTTCTTCATCATCAACGGCCGCCCGGTTCCGGGTGCCAATCGTGACATGCTGGATGAATTGCTGGCCGCCGAGCTCCGCCGCGTCGGCAATGGTGGCGGTAACTAGATCAAGCCACCAAGCGGGCTGGACGGGTCAGCGTATTTCTTCTTCGGCATGCGGCCCGCCAGATAGGCTTCGCGGCCGGCGATGACAGCATGCTTCATGGCCGAGGCCATCAGGACCGGATCCTTGGCTTCGGCGATCGCCGTGTTCATCAGCACGCCATCACAGCCCAGCTCCATCGCCACGGCGGCATCCGACGCCGTGCCGACACCGGCGTCGACGATGACCGGCACGTTCGCTTCCTCGATGATGAGGCGGATATTCACCGGGTTCTGGATGCCCAGCCCGGAGCCGATCGGCGCCCCGAGCGGCATGATCGCGCAACAACCCGCCTCTTCCAGCTTCCTGGCATAGACCGGATCGTCCGAGCAATAGACCATCACCTGGAAGCCATCCTTGATGAGCATGTCGGCGGCACGGAGCGTCTCCTCCATGTCCGGATAGAGGTGTTTCGGATCGGACAGGACTTCGAGTTTGACCAGGTCCCAGCCGCCCGCCTCGCGCGCCAGGCGCAGCGTGCGCACGGCATCCTCGCCGGTGAAACAGCCCGCCGTGTTGGGCAGGAAGATATATTTGTCCGGATCGATGAAATCGACCAGCCGGGGCTGATCCGGATCGGTCAAATTCACCCGGCGCACGGCGACCGTGATCATGTCCGCGCCGGAGGCTTCCAGCGCGCGGGCATTCTGCTCGTAGGTCTCGTACTTGCCGGTGCCGATGATCAGGCGCGAATTCAGCTCGCGGCCCGCGACGATGAGCGGTGTGTCTTGCATGCGTGTCTATCCTCCGCCCACGAACTGGACGATCTCGATCCTGTCGCCATCGGCGAGCACGGTTTCCGGGTGCAAAGATTTCGGCACGACTTCCAGATTGCGTTCGATGGCGACTTTCCCGGGGTGGAGGCCGAGCGCTTCCACCAGGCCGGTAATCGTCAGCCCGTCATCGAATTCACGTGTTTCGCCATTGATGGTGAGTTTCACGTCCGCAACCGCCCTCGCGACTTGAATTGGTGTGTCAGGAGGTCGTAGAACCCGGCCTCCACGTCAAGGGGCAAGGCGCATACATGGCAGCCAGGCTGATGATCCTCAACGGGCCGAACCTGAACCTGCTCGGCACACGCGAGCCGGAAATCTACGGTTCGGAGACGCTCGACGATATCCGGCGGCTATGCGCCGATACAGCCGCATTGCACGGCCTCGAAACCGATTTCCGGCAGTCCAACCATGAAGGCGTGCTGATCGACTGGGTGCAGGAAGCGCGCGAGGGATATGCCGCGCTGATCATCAATCCGGCCGCCTATACGCATACATCCATCGCTTTACATGACGCTTTAAAGACGGTTTCCATACCGGTCATCGAAGTGCATATCAGCGATCCGATGACGCGCGAGGCGTTCCGGCATCAATCCTATGTCGGCATGATTGCTGCAAAGACGATTTCCGGGCGGGGTGCCGCCGGGTATGCCGAAGCGGTAGAGATTGCCGCCAAGCTGATCTAGAACACAAACGAATCCGAGAAACAGGGATACACACGAGCATGGCCACGTCTTCCAAGTCCGGTGCGAAGTCCGCTTCCGCCTTCGACCCGAAACTGGTGCGGGAACTCGCCGAGATCCTCCGCGAAACGGAATTGACCGAAATCGAAGTCGAGCGCGGCGACACCCGTGTCTACGTTGCGCGCACGCTGACCGCTGCGCCGGTGCAGCAGGTCGCGGCCGCGCCGGCCCCTGCTGCCGCGCCGCAACCGGCCGCCGCAGCTCCGGCAGCGCCCGCCGCGGCCCCGTCCGGCGGCGATGCACCGGCCAATGCCACGCCCTCGCCCATGGTCGGCACGGTCTATCTGCGCCCGAACCCGGACGCCGACGCGTTTGCCAAGGTCGGCGCCGCGGTCAAGGAAGGCGATACCATCCTGCTGGTGGAAGCCATGAAGACGTTCAACCCGATCACCGCCCCGAAATCCGGCAAGCTCTCTTCCATGCTGGTGGAAGATGGCCAGCCGGTGGAATTCGGTGAGCCGCTCTTTGTCATCGACTGATTGGCAGGCGCTTGATGTTTGACAAAATCCTCATCGCCAATCGCGGCGAGATCGCGCTTCGTGTCCACCGCGCCTGCCGCGAAATGGGCATCAAGACCGTTGCGGTCCATTCCGAAGCCGATCGCAATGCGATGCATGTGAAGCTGGCGGATGAAAGCGTCTGCATCGGCCCCAACCCGGCCAGCCAGTCCTATCTCAACATTCCGCAGATCATTGCCGCCTGCGAAATTACCGGGGCCCAGGCCATCCATCCGGGCTATGGCTTCCTGTCGGAAAATGCGCGCTTTGCCGAGATCGTCGAGGCGCATGACCTCGTCTTCATCGGACCGACGGCGGAACATATCCGGCTGATGGGTGACAAGATCACCGCCAAGCAGGCCGTGAAGGATGCCGGCATCCCGGTCGTGCCCGGTTCCGATGGCGGGATTACCGATATCGAGGAAGCGAAAAAGATCGCCGAGGAAATCAGCTATCCGGTGCTGGTGAAAGCTGCTGCCGGCGGTGGCGGGCGCGGCATGAAGGTCGCCAAGACGGCCGCCGAGTTCCGCGAAGCCGTGGAAACCGCCTCGCGCGAAGCCGAAGCGGCGTTTGGCGACGGCGCGGTCTATCTCGAGAAATATCTCGGCCAGCCGCGCCATATCGAGATCCAGGTTCTTGCCGACACGCATGGCAATGTCGTGCATCTCGGCGAACGGGATTGTTCGCTGCAGCGCCGGCACCAGAAAGTGCTCGAGGAAGCGCCCTCGCCGGCGCTCGATGCCGAAGCTCGCGCCAGGATCGGTGAAGTGACCCGCCAGGCCGTGGCCGCCATCGGCTATCGCGGAGCCGGCACGGTCGAATATCTCTACGAGAATGGCGAATTCTACTTCATCGAGATGAATACCCGCCTGCAGGTGGAACACCCGGTCACGGAATCGATCACCGGGCTCGACCTCGTGCGCGAGCAGATCCGCATCGCGGCCGGCGAGAAGCTGGGCTACACGCAGGAAGACATCACGTTCGAGGGCTGGGCCATCGAATGCCGCATCAATGCCGAGGACCCGGCCACGTTCGCACCATCTCCCGGCAAGGTGACCGAATTCCATGCCCCGGGCGGCCTGGGCGTGCGTCTCGATAGCGGGCTTTATGCCGGTTATTCGATCCCGCCCTATTATGACAGCCTGATCGGCAAGCTGATCGTCTCCGGCAAGACGCGCGAGGAGACGCTGCTGCGGCTCAAGCGCTCGCTGGAGGAAATGGTGATCGGCGGCATCAAGAC
>CBDUFA010000136.1:0-5032 GCA_965366295.1 uncultured Hyphobacterium sp. | reverse complement strand
GTGGAAGGCACCCGCGCCGTCTCGGTGATCTTCCGCAATGGCGTCCAGTCCTATCGCGGCGGGATTTTCGGGCTGGTGCCAGAAGCGCGGCTCTACCGCGCGCTCGATGCCGAAGGCACATCCCTGCCGTTGCGCGGTAGCGGGATCGTACTGGCGCCGGCCCTTGCCGACATTCTCGACGTGGACGTCGGCGACACGCTGACAATCGATGTCCGCGAAGGCCGGCGGCCTCAGCTGGAAGTCCCGGTCACGGGCATTGCGGATACCTTGCTCGGGTCGCCGGCCTATATGCAGCTGGATGCGCTCAATGCCGTCCTGCGCGAGCCCGGGCGGGTCTCCGGCGCCTATCTGCGGGTCGATGATGACCGCCGCGACGAGATTTACGCTGCGCTCGATGCCATGCCGGTCGTGGCCGGCATTTCCGTCAAGGCCGATGCCCGCAATTCCTTCCAGACAATGATGGACCAGGGCGCTGGCGCGATGCGGTTCGTGATGGCCATCGTCGCGGGGCTGATCACTTTCGGCATCGTCTACAACACGGCGCGTATCGCCTATGCCGAAAGCGCGCACGATCTGGCCAGTCTCCGTGTGATCGGTTTCAGCAAGGGGGAGGCGGCCTTCGTGCTGCTGGGCGAGCTGGGCGTGATTGTTCTCATTGCCCTGCCGCTTGGTGCGTTGATGGGGTATGGGCTGAGCCATGCGATTGCAGCGGGTTTCAGCACGGACCTCTACCAGATCGAAGCGATCTTTTCTCCTCAGAGCGCTGGTCTCGCCGGCGTTGCCGTCCTGGTCGCGTCGATTT
Source organism: uncultured Hyphobacterium sp. (assembly GCA_965366295.1). Classification (GTDB taxonomy): domain Bacteria; phylum Pseudomonadota; class Alphaproteobacteria; order Caulobacterales; family Maricaulaceae; genus Hyphobacterium. The sequence continues at coordinate 4,230 of CBDUFA010000136.1, read as the reverse complement.
TCTCCGGCTGGATGGTGAAACGCGACAGTGACCGGGCCGAACTGGTCACGGCGCTCAAATCAAGGGAATAATGGATCATGGTGAAACGCTATTCTCGCCCCTTGCTGATCGGACTGGCCGTCATCCTTGTAATCGCCGTGCTGGCCTATGCTTTCTGGCCGCGGCCTGTGCCGGTCGATATCGGCGTGGTTTCACGCGAGGCGATGATCGATACCGTCACCGAGGAGGGCCGGACGCGGGTCCATGATGCCTATATCGTTTCCACCCCCGTGACCGGGCGCTTGCGGCGGGTCGAGGTCGAGCCCGGCGATCCGGTGGCGCGCGGCGAGGATGTCGTTGCCTATATGGCGCCGTCCAATCCGGCGGTTCTCGATGTCCGTACGCGCGAACAGGCGCGCGCTGGCGTCAGTGCCGCCGAGGCCGCCTTGCGGCTGGCCCAGGCCGAACGCAATCGCGCTGTTGCCGACATGGAGCTGGCCGAGACCGAGCTGGAGCGCCAGCAATATCTCCGCGACAACGGCGTGGCCAGCGAAGCGGCGCTGGATCGCGCGATCCGCGAAGCGCGGGCTGCCAGCACAGCCGTCGACACGGCGGAAGCGGCGGTATCGGTGCGCCAGGCGGAGCTGGAAAATGCCCGCGCCATGCTGCAGGGCATGGACAGTGATGGCGGGGCGGTACCGCAGATCATCGAGGATATCCCGATCCACGCGCCGGCCTCAGGGCGCGTTCTGCGAGTCATCCAGCAAAGCGAGACAACGCTGCCTGCCGGCTCGCCCATTCTCGAGATCGGCAATGTGGACAGCGACCTGGAAGTGCTGGTCGAATTGTTGTCGACCGATGCGGTGCAGGTCCGGCCCGGTCAGCGCGTGCTGATCGAGGACTGGGGCGGCGAGGATGACCTTGAAGGCGTGGTCGAACGTGTCGAGCCGTGGGGCTTCACCAAGTATTCCGCTCTCGGAGTCGAGGAGCAGCGTGTGAATACGCTGATCCGGTTTGCGGACGGGCAGGCGCGTCCGGACGGGCTGGGGCATGGCTATCGCGTGGTTACGCGGATCGTGACCTGGGAGGAAGACAATGCGCTGGTGGTCCCGTCGAGTGCGCTGTTCCGGGATGGTGAGCACTGGGCGGTGTTCGTGGTCCGCGATGGCCGCGCGCGTCCGGTGCAAGTCGGGATCGACCGTAATAACGGGCTACAGGCCCATATCACCGACGGGCTGGCGGAAGGCGACCGGGTTGTCCTTTACCCGTCATCGGCAATCTCCGACGGTGTCAGCGTGACGGCCCGCAATGCCGTGACGCGGTAACGCGCGGCTCACAGCCGGCTCGCATCCCCTCACGGGCGATCACAACTCCCGGATCGGACAAGACATCGCGGGCAGGAGTGCTATGTCACTAGCCAGCGCAGTCATGCGAAGGGATCGACATGTTTATCCGCAAGCCGCCACTCGCCGGTGTCACCGAGAACGATGTCACGCCGGAACATCTTTATCTCAATCGCCGCAAGATCATGGCTGCTGGCGGGGCGTTTGCCTTGACGGGGCTCACATCGGCCTGCTCGGCGCAGGAACCGGATGGCGCGTCCGCAGCCGGGCGACCGGTCAGCGGCGGACTGGATTTCCGGGAAACGGATTATGCGGTCGCCGATGGCGATCTGACGCCTTTCGATGCGGTCACCGGCTATAATAATTTCTACGAGTTCGGGACCGGCAAGGACGATCCGGCGCGCTATGCCGACGCCATGACGACCGACCCCTGGGCAGTCGAGGTGACCGGTCTTGCCGAAAATACCGGGACGTTCGCGGTCGAGGACCTGATCGACTTCAACGCGCTGGAAGAACGCATCTACCGGCTGCGATGCGTCGAGGCCTGGTCGATGGTGATCCCGTGGATCGGGGTGCCGCTGAGCTCGGTGATCGAAAGGCTGCGGCCGACCTCTGATGCGCGCTATGTCGCTTTCGAGACCTATCTGAACCGCGAGGAAATGCGCGGCGTCCGCTTCCCGGTGCTCGACTGGCCGTACCGAGAAGGCCTGCGCATGGATGAAGCCATGCACCCGCTGACGCTGATGGCGGTCGGGCTCTATGGCCAGGTCCTGCCAAACCAGAATGGCGCGCCGATGCGGCTGGTCGTGCCGTGGAAGTATGGCTTCAAGTCTATCAAATCGATCGTGCGGATCAGTTTCGTTTCCGAGCAGCCGCTGACCACCTGGAAGCAGTCCGCCCCGCGTGAGTACGGCTTTTATTCCAATGTGAACCCGGAACGGCCGCATCCGCGCTGGAGCCAGTCGAGCGAGCGGATAATCGGCGCGGGACCTTTCGCCCGGCGCGATACGGAAATGTTCAACGGTTATGCCGACGAGGTCGCCTCGCTTTATGCCGGCATGGACCTGATCGAGAACTACTAGGCCGATGTCGCAGCGCTCACCCTTTCTGCGGGCTTTCGCGAAACACTGGCTGAAGCCGGTGACGCTGGTTCTGCTGACCCTGCCCTTCCTGTGGATCGCCGGGCAGTGGGCGCTGCTGTTTGCCGGAATGGACAATAGCCTCGGCTTCGAACCGGTCGCCGCGACGCATCACTTCCTGGGCGAGACCGCGATCAGGATCCTGCTGGTCTCGCTCGCTGTCAGCCCGTTCCGGGATATCACGCGCTGGGCGCCGATCATGCAGGTCCGCCGGCGGATCGGGCTGGCCGCTTTCTGGTATGCGCTATTGCACCTGCTGGCCTATTTCGGAGCTGATCTGTTCTTCTCTTTGCCGGCGCTGTGGGAGGACATTGTCGAACGCACCTACATCACATTCGGCATGGCCGCGCTGATCCTGCTGGTGCCGCTGGCGGTGACCTCGTTCAATTCGATGATCAAGCGGCTTGGCGCACAACGCTGGCAGCGCCTGCACTATGCGGTCTATCTCATCGCCGTGCTGGCGGTGACCCATCACTTCTTTGCGGAGAAGGGCTTTCAGCCAGGCCCCCTTGTTCATGGCGGGATCCTGGCTTTGTTGCTGGGCTGGCGGGTCTGGCAGCGGGCGGTGAAGCCATGGCTGGCAAACATGCATGCCAGCCCGCAAAGGGGATAGACGACCGCGCAACGGCGTTCCATCGTCCGGCGGAGCAAGCAAAGCGGGACCGGCATGAGCGAGAAACTGACCCACCAGGATGAAGACGGCCGTGTCCGCATGGTCGAGGTCGGCGCCAAGGCGGTAACCGGGCGCCGCGCCGTCGCATCGGCACATATCGCCATGAACCGGACGGCCTTCGAGGCCATCCGACGGGGGCAGGGACCGAAAGGCAATGCACTCCACACGGCCGAGCTGGCCGGCATCATGGCGGCAAAACGCACCGCAGATCTCATCCCGCTTTGCCATCCGCTGCCGCTGACCTCGGTGCAGGTCATCATCGAGCCGGACGGCAAGGAAGGCGGCTTCGATATCCGTGCCGAAGTGAAATGCGATGGCAAGACAGGTGTCGAGATGGAAGCGCTGACCGCGGCCTCCATTGCGGCGCTGACGCTGTATGACATGGCCAAGGCGCTGGACAAGGCGATGACGATCAGCGCTGTCCAGTTACTGGAAAAGAGCGGCGGCCGTTCGGGCGACTACAAGCGCGACCCGGCCTAGAGCGGCCCTGTTCATGCCACTTCTGCTTCTTGCCGGCCTGTTTTTCGCGACCGCCTTCGCCTATGCGATGGTCGGGTTCGGGGGTGGGTCGACCTATACCGCGCTTCTCGTGCTCGCCGACACGGACTACCGGATCCTTCCGGCCATCTCGCTCGCCTGCAACATCACCGTGGTGACCGGCTCGACGATCCGCTTTGCGCAGGCCGGGCTGATCGAATGGAAGCGGCTGGTGCCGCTTTGCGCCGCGTCCATTCCGCTGGCGTGGCTGGGCGGCTTGATCCATGTGCCGGAGCGGGTCTTCATCACCTTGCTGGGGCTGGCATTGCTGGCCTCGGCTTTCGCGCTGGCTTTCCGGCGCCCGGACCCGGGTGCACGCGTCTATTCCGTGCCGCGCTGGGCTGAACCCTTGTTGGGAGGTGGAACCGGATTCCTGGCCGGCATGGTCGGAATTGGCGGCGGGATTTTCCTCGCGCCGCTGCTTCATCTGGTGCGCTGGGGCCCGGCCAGAACCATCTCCGCTGCGGCGGCCTTCTTCATCCTCGTCAATTCGCTGGCCGGGCTTGCCGGACAGTTGCAGCGCATGGCCGGAAGTGCCCATCTTTCCGACCTGCTGGTT